>CALVKX010000004.1 GCA_944333375.1 uncultured Eubacteriales bacterium | reverse complement strand
ATCGCCCGGCTTTCCCCGGTCGCTCAATCTTCACAGAGGGTGCTACCCGCACCCTCTGCTCGTTTCGCTCCCCACCTCCGGGTCGCTTTGCCACCTTCGGTGGCAACAGCCCACAGGGCTGGCGCTTCCCTCCGGTGCCGGGCGGGCGGGGAGTTTGCGCCCCTGGGCGCAAACATTTCTTAAGCATTTGGCGGAAAAGGTCGCCGTGGGCGGACTTTTTCGACAAACTGAGCCGCCCGGCAGCACAAGCTGCCGGGCGGCTTTCAGCTTTCTCCCACGAATCTGCGCGTGCGCGGGTTGTCGGAATGAAATATCTTTTCAGGAGGGCCTTCCTCTACGATGACGCCGTCCTCCATGAACACCACCCGGTCGGCGACGTCGCGCGCAAAGCTCATCTCATGCGTCACCACCAGCATGGTCATGCGCTCGCGCGCCAGGCTGCGCATGACACTGAGGACCTCCTGGGTCAGCTCAGGGTCCAGGGCGCTGGTGGGCTCGTCAAAGCACAGGATCTCCGGCTCCATGCACAGCGCGCGGGCGATGGCGACGCGCTGCTGCTGCCCGCCGGAAAGCTGCCAGGGATATTGATCCGCTTTATCCGATAGCCCTACTTTGTCAAGCAGCTCCCGAGCCCGCTCCATGGCCTGCGCGCGGGAGAGCCGCCGGACGTGCATGGGCGCGTCGATCAGGTTTTGCATCACGCTCATGTGGGGAAAAAGGTTGTAAGACTGAAATACCATGCCCATTTTCAGCGTGACGCGGCGCTGGGTTGCCTCGTCGGCGTAGCTGAGCTTTCCTTCCCGGGTGCGGCACAGGGTGATGCCGTCCAGGATGATGGTGCCCCGGTCCACGGCCTCGAGCTGATTGAGGCACCTGAGAAGCGTGCTCTTGCCCGACCCGCTGGGGCCGATGAGCGCGACCACCTCGCCCCTGTTGACCGTGAGGCTGATGCCCCGCAGCACTCCCTGGCCATCAAAGCCCTTGTGGATATCTGTCGCGGTCAGCATGCGGAGGCCTCCTTTCTAGCGGTAATAGCTGAGCCTGCGCTCGGCCAGCTTGCAAAGCTGCTCCGCCGCGCCGTTGAGCACCAGGTAGAGCAGGATCGCCACCACATACGGTTCGATGGACGACGAGCTGGACACCTGCTTCTTGGCCACGGTCATCAGGTCCACCACCGCCACCGTAGACGCCAGCGCCGTGTCCTTGATGAGGGTGATGATCTCGTTGGTCATGGGCAGCAGGACCCGCTTGATTACCTGGGGCAGGATGATGCGAAAGAACGTCTGCGCCTTCGTGTAGCCCAGCACCTTGGCTGCTTCCTGCTGGCCCGTGGGGACGGCCTGGATGCCGGAGCGGAAGATCTCGGCGAAATAGGCTGCATAGTTGATGACAAAGGAAAAGATGACCGCCCAGAAGCGATCCACCCGGAAGGGCAGGACCTGCGGAAGCAGGAAGTAAATAAACATGATTTGCAGCATCAGGGGCGTGGAGCGCATAATATAGATATAAAACGAGAGCGGCGAACGCACCAGCCTGCGCCTGCTCATGCGGCCCCGCGCCACCAGCATGCCCAGCGGCACAGAAAACACCAGCGTCAGAAAAAAGATGCTGAGCGTGACGCCCGCTCCCTCGAGCATCAGGTTCAGCAGCTTCCATAGCCGCTGGGGATCGTTAAAGAATTTGATGGTCATGGACGTTCCTTTCATCAGCGGAAGGGGGAGGCATGCGCCTCCCCCTTCCGCTTGGCACAGAGGTTATTCGGCGGGAACCACGGTGATGTCCGAGCCGAACCACCGGGTGGAGATCTCGGCGAGCGTGCCGTCCTTCTTCATCTCAATGAGCAGCTCCTCCACCTTGTCCCGCAGCGCCAGATCCTCCTTGCGCAACCCGATGCCGTAGTTGTCATCCGTCAGGGCCACAGCCGCCTTAAGGTCCGTTGCGCCCATGCCGTTGATGCGGTAGTCGCCCACCACCAGGTCCATGAGCACCGCGTCGCAGCCGCCGTTTTGCAGGTCCATCAGCGCCGTGAGGTATTCGTCAAAGCCCAGCACCTCTAAGAAGGTGGCCGCCAGGTCCGCGTAGTCGCCGTTTAGCAGCTCCTCGGCATACGAGCCGTTTTGCACCGCTACCGACTTGCCCGCCAGGTCCTCCAGGCTCTCAATCCCCGCGTCGGCGCGGGTGTAGAAGATCATCTGGTTATTGAGGTAGGGAAAGGTCATGGCCATGCTTTCCTCGCGTTCGGGCGTGATGGACATGCCGTTCCAGATGCAGTCGATGGTGCCGGAGGCCAGCTCCAGCTCCTTGGCGTCCCAGGAGATGGGCTGCGCGATAAACTCCACACCCAGCCGGGCGGCAACCTCTTTGGCTACGTCGATGTCAAAGCCCACGATGTCGTTGTTTTCGTCACGGAAGCCCATGGGCGGGAAGCTGTCGTCCAGACCCAAAATAAAGGTGCCCTTTTCCACAATGTTGTCAAGGGAGGCATCCTCCTGGGCCAGGGCCAGACCGGAAACCGCCAGCATCAGCACCATAAGCACCGCAAACAGCTTTTTCATGTTCATTCTTTACTCCTTTCCGATATCGATTTAACACGATAACGTGGCAGTATAATAGCACTGACGGAAACCCCCTGTCAAGGGAGCAGCGAAAAAATTTGAGGAAGCGGAAAAATGGCGAATCAGATTACTTTTACATTTTGAAAGTTGACCAAATTGGCCGATTCTGGTATAGTAAAGGAGCTATGCGATTGGCATTTTGGACTAATTTTAAGTGTAAGGCGGGATTGTTCATTGAGTGAAACGGCGGTCAGGCTTGCGCAGGACGAAATGACGATTGACTTGCGTCAAATGGGCTATTTTGTTCTTAAAAAGTGGAAGATCCTTCTGATTTTTATCATCGTCGGTCTTTTGCTGGGTACGGGGCTCACCCTTCTCAAAGGGGAAACGACGCTGGAATCGTTTGACACCACGAAGATGGATAACGAGCGCATCCAGCAGTATGCCCTGTACAATCAGCTCTATCTGGACCGCCTCAAATATGACCGTGGCTCCGTAATCATCCGCATGGACCCCAATGCGGTCTATTCGGGGTCTTTGCGGTATTACATTACGGCGGATACGGTTTCCATCGACTTTATCGCCAACCTGTTTCGCAACATCATGTACGACGAGTCGATCTTTGAGGAGATCAAGGAGAAGGCCAAGCTGACCACCGATTTGCAGTACATCCGCGAGCTGGTTGGCCTGGGCGTCTCGGTGGCCAAGGAGGACAACATTCAGATCGCCTCGGCGGCGGAGCTGAGCGGCATCCCCGCCAGCGCGACCATCTCTGTCAGCGCGATGGCCCGCAGTGAGGAAACGTGCGAGGCCATGCTGGAGGTCATGCGCAGCCGCATCGCCGCGGTGGATGCCGAGTGTGAGGCATCCTATGCGCAGTATACCTTCCTGCCCATGTCGGACCGGATCGTCTATGGGTATAGTGCCAGCGTAGCCAACACGCAAAAGGAAGCGGCGAGCCTGAAGAACGACTACGTTACGCAGATCAAGACCATCGAGGAGGAACTGACGCAGGACGAGCTGGATTATTTCACTTTGGCCTATCCCACCTTGACCGACAAGGTTCTGGAGACCTCGCTTCTATCCAGGCTCAAATACCCGATCCTTTTGTCCGCCCTGCTGTTTTTCCTGGCCGTGGGATGGTATGCCGTCCGATTTGTGCTGGATAATCACCTCAAGACGCCGCTTGAGGTCCGCGATATCTACGGCCTGCGCCTGATCGCCTCCCGGGCCCCCCAGAAGTCGCCCCGCCGCGGGATCGACGGCTGGCTGGACCGCCACGGCTCCAAGGGCGCGCCGCCGGTCAACAGCCGCGAATACCTTCTGGGCGCTTTGCAGACGTCCGACGCGCAGCGCATCGTACTGTGCGGGGATCTTGCCGACGAGGCCCTGCGCGAGGAGATGGCGTGGCTCGCGGAGCAGGACAGCCGGATTCATTTCGCCGGCCCACTGGAAACCGACGAGCATGCGCTTGTGCAGGCCAAGGCCTCCGACGCGGTGGTCCTGGTTATGCGCCTGTGGCATACCACCCATCCGCAGATTCAGCGGGAAATTGAAATCAGCCGCAGCAGCAAGGTTCCCCTTCTGGGCGCTGTCGTGATGGATGAATAAGCGGCTGGAAAAGTGAATCAGTCGCCCCGCTTCTCCGATGCGAGAAGCGGGGCGCTTGGAATTGAGCACCCAGGAAAGAGGAGAGAGAGGAGGCATCCCAAATGGAGGAGAGCTTGCAGGTGGCGCGCCAGCGGGAGACGCTCGCGCTGATCTGTGACATCGCCTATAAAAATGAAGCGGCCTGGTACGACCAGACGGAGCACCCGCTGCGCATGAGCCTGCTATTGCCCAAATACAGGGAGCGCCATCAGACGCCGATGCCCCTGCTGATCTGGCTTTGCGGCGGCGCGCTCCATGTGGTGGACCACAATATCTGGATTCCGCAGCTCCTGCCCTTTGCCGAGCAGGGCTTCGTCGTGGCGAGCGTGGCGTACCGCACGGTCGGGGACGCGGCGCTGCCGGCCCCACTCATTGACGTTAAGGCCGCGATCCGCTACCTGCGCGCGCATGCCCGGCGGTATCTCATCGACTGCGAAAACGTGTTTGTGATGGGTGAGTCCGCCGGTGCCATGCTGGGCGGGCTGGCGGCCGTGACGGCGGGCATGCCGGAATTTGAACAGGGCGACTTTCTGGAATATGACAGCCGCGTCAGCGCCGTGATCGATATTTATGGCATCTCGGATCTCAGCGCGTCCTATGAGAGCGCCAGGGGCGATTTGATGCGCATGGCGACCTGCCTGAGAAAGGTCGGCGGCACGGAGCAGGATCACCGGGAAAAGCTCGAGCGCTTCAGCGTCGTGCGCTATGTGAACGAAAAAACCGTGCCGTTTATGATCCTTCACGGCACGGCGGATGACGAGGTGGACATCTCGCAGAGCGAGGCGCTGTATAAGCGGCTTGAGGCCTGCGGGGTGCCCTGCGAATTTTACCGCATCCAGGGGGCGCGGCATGGCGCAGACGAGTTCTACCAGCCTCAGATCGTCGAGCGCATGATCGCCTTCCTGCGCAGGCACATGCGTTAGGCCTCCAGGTCGGCCGCGTCAAAGCAGATGCGGCGGGAGAAGCTCACATGGAGCGTATCCTCATACATGCGCTGGAGCGAAAGGCTGATGCGCACGTCCTCCTTGACCCAGGAGGCGTCCAGGGTGCCGTATTCCACATACAGCGCCACGCCGGAGGCGTCGAAGGGGTCACTTTCGGGCGCCCCGTAAACCCCGGTGAGCGCCTCCAGCGCCGCGCGGAAGGCGGCGATGCTGTCCTCGCCAACCTCCAGGTCGGCGGAGATCTGGCTGAGACGGGGCACGCGCAGGCTGTTGATGCGCTGCACGTCGAAGGTGATGGAAGCGGCGGTCAGATCGCCGATGCCCAGGGAGACGTCCGAAAGCTGCACCGTGCCCGTTTCCCCGTCATCCTCCGCAAAGTAGGGGACAAAGGCGGCGGAGCCGCCGATGGCCGAAACCAGCGCGGGGCCGTCCATCTCCAGCGTCACGCCAAGAGGCAGGGGGGTCGCGTCGTCCTCGGCCAGAGCGCTGGGCGCGGCGGTCAGGGCCATCATCAAAAGCAGGGCCAGATATTTTTTCACGGGTCGTTACCTCCATTCCTGTCGGGGGATTCGCCCATTGAGATTCGACGAAAAAAAGCGCCGCTCCTTTCAAAAGCGGCGGGGGGAGGCGGGTTTTGCAAGTGTGACGGAGCCGCAGCCCGCCGCGCCCAGAAGCGGCGGCGTCATGGCCACGATGGGGAGGAAATAGCGGAAATAATCGTTGACCGGCCCCAGCATGCACACCCCCAGGGTCAGAAGCGCGGGCAGGAAGCCCACCAGCAGCCGCCCCCGGCGCTGGCGCAGGACGCTCAGGCCCGCGCCGACCAGCAGCCATGTATAGGTCGCGCAGGCATAGGTCAGCCCCAGCAGGGGAATGTGGCGGATGCCCCGCGCGAATACCGCCAGCAGCGTCCGCACCCCCTCCAGCGCGGCGGGCTGCGAGGTGTGCAGAAAGCGCGGGTCATCGCCCAGCTCATAGGTTTCAAAGACCAGGCGGTTGCCCGCCTGCTGGTTATAGGTTTCGCCCTCGAATTTGGGCGCGAACGTATAATAGGAAAGGTTCCCCGCAAAGAAGGCTTCCGCATAGGTCAGCGGGTACTTGGCAAGCATGGAAAGCCAGGTCTTCTGGTAGCGCGACAGGGCCGCCTTCTCCGCCTCCGCGCCCTCGCCATATTGCCGGAAGGTGTACTTGACGGGGTCCGAGATCCAGGGCTCGTAGAGGGCGGCCAGGTTTTCAGCGTCCAGCACCCGGTCGATCTCGGCGTATTCCTCCGGGGTGACCTCGTCCGCGTGGTCGCGCAGCACGCGCGCGCTCTGCTGGAAGCAGACCGAATACAGGCCGCTGGCTGTTTCGTCGCGGATGCCCAGCGCCGGGATGAGCGCATGGGAAAACAGAAGCGCACCCGCGACCGCCGCGGCCAGGGCCGCGCCCACGCGAAGGCGCGCACGGCCACGCACAGCGAAGAGGACGGCCAGAAGGGCCGTGGGCAAGACGACGTAGAGCCCGTTGGAGCGCATGAGGCAGCTCAGCAGCCCCCAGACGAACAGCTCGATCGCCTCCCGCCCGCCGCAGACGGCTGTGCGTCCCTCGCGGGCCAGCAGCAGCCGGAGCAGGCTGAGGGTGAAAAGCAGCAGCGTGGAGGTATAGAACGTGTCCTTGCTGATGAACTGCGCATAGCCGCCCCAGATGGGCAAGAGCGCAAAGAAGGCCGCGGCCGTCCACCGCGCCGCGCGGCTGAGCCGCAGGGCGCGCATGAGGCCCACGGCGCGGGCGAGCGCATAGGCCAGCAGGACGGTCTGAAGCAGCATGTAGAGCGCCGCACCCAGGTTGTCGCTTCCTACAAGGCGGCCCAGCCATACGCAGATACCGATCACCCAGGTCAGGAACACGGGATGCCAGGTGTCCATGGGACGCTGGCCGAAAAATTGCGCCACCATTTCCCCCAAATCCCAGCAGACGGTGCCGGGGAAAAAAGCGATGAGATACGGGGACCAGCACAGCACGAACAGGCCCATCAGGGCCACCGTCTCATGGCGGGAGGCCCACCGCGCCGGCGCCGCCAGCGGGCCGGGCAGACGAAGTGGCTTGCTCCCGCGCGTGAGCAGGCCGCCCCTGAGCGCGTCGTCCAGCCAGACCAGCGCGGCCGTCATGGGCAGGGCCTGCCCCACGCAGCGCGCGAGCGTGAGCGCAAGCGTGGCGGGGGAGGCGAGCATGGCCCAGCTGTCATAGGCAAACAGCAGCCCGCCCAGGGTGTTGAGCACGCCAAAGAGCAGCCCCAGCAGCGCCCGCGCCTGGGCTGGGGCGCAGATTCCGGCGGATATAGACCTGGATCATCAGCAGCGAAAAGCATAGCGCCAGCGCGCTCCACAGATAGCTGGTGGAGGCGGCGGGAAGAGCGCTCATGCCCACATAGCCCTCCGCGTCCACCACAAAGCACATGGCGCTGGCGATTCCCAGCCCCACACACGCCGCGGCGCGCAGCCTCCGCAACGGCCGGCTCCTCAGATCGGTCATTTCTGCGTCTCCTTATCACGGCTGAGCCTGAGCAGGTTCAGATTGATTTCAAAGAGCTGGCGGTGCTTCTTGGCCACGGTGTCCAAAATGAAGCCGCAAACCAGCAAAAGCAGCGCAAACGTCATCATCACGCCGCTGACGATCAGCGTGGGGAAGCGCGGCACCAGACCCGTGCGGAAATACTCAGCCAGCACGGGGATGAACATCGCCAGCCCCACCACGCCAAACAGCGCCGTAAAGAGGCCAAAGAACGAAAGGGGCCGGTACTCTTTATACAACCTTGCGATGGTGCGCAGGACCCGCAGACCGTCGGAATAGGTGTTGAGCTTGCTGACGCTGTCCTCGGGGCGGTCGCGGTACGCCACTGGCACGCTTTTGACGCTCAGGTTCTTGTCCAGGGCATGGATGGTCATCTCCGTCTCGATCTCAAAGCCCTGCGAAAGCACCGGGAAGGACTTGACGAACTGGAAGCTGAAGGCCCGGTAGCCCGTCATGATATCGCGCACGTCGCCCTTGAAAATGGTGTTGACAAGCCGCTTGACCATGCGGTTGCCCAGGTTGTGAAAGGGCCGCTTGTTCTCGGTAAAATAGGTCGAGCTCAGCCGGTCGCCCACCACCATGTCTACCTTTTTTTCCAGCACCAGATTCACCATCTTCCGCGCGCTTTCGGCCGGATAGGTATCGTCGCCGTCAATCATGAGATAGCAGTCGGCGTCAATTTCGCGAAACATCGTGCGAATCACGTTGCCCTTGCCCTGACGGTACTCGTAGCGTACGATGGCGCCGGCCGCGCGGGCGATTTCGTCGGTGTGATCGGTGGAGTTGTTGTCATAGACGTAGATATCCGCCTCGGGCAGCGCCGCGCGATAGTCGGACACCACCTTGGCGATGGTCTTGGATTCGTTGTAGCAGGGGATCAGAACCGCGATCTTCATACGTACCTCCAGCGCCTGCGACGACGGTCAGGCCTTCACCTTGAGCATCAGCTTGACGATGGCGTGCTCCTCCGCCCCGCTGATGCAGGGCACGTGCGCGTCGTCGGGGAAACACAAGCAGAACCAGCCGGCAGGCACCTGCACGGTGTTGACGGGGCGACCGGGGAAAAAGCCGATGTCCTTGGCCTCGTCAAAGGGCGTATCGCTGGGGCGCGAGGAGGCGGGGCACAGGGCGATGCGCTCCGTGCCCGTAATGGGCACATGGATGTCGATGTAGCGCCTGTGAAATTCAAAGTTCATGGGGCGGGCGGTCAGGACGGGCTCGCTGACGGAATAGAACACGTCCCTGCCCTGAAGCTCCACGCGGGTGTTGACGGCGAGGCGGGCAGGGTTGAGGATGCTGAGGAAACGAAGCGCGACATCCAAATCCGGGCTGATGCCCAGATAGGTCAGGGCGTTTTCCCACCGATCCAGAATCATGATGCAGGCTCCTTTCTGCGTGGCTTTTTTAAACGTCTTCGGATGCTTACAGTATACCATACTTCCCACAAAGCGCAAGCGCGCAAAAAGGCCCGGCCTGCATAGGGGCCGGGCCTGAGGAACAAACCTCATTTGGCGTATTCGGTGCTGCGCGTCTCGCGGATGACATTGACGCGGATCTGTCCGGGATACTCCAGTTCCTTCTCGATGCGCTTGGCCACTTCCTTGGCCAGCACCTTGGTGCCCTCGTCGGTGATGTCCTCGGGCTTGACCATGATGCGCACCTCGCGGCCGGACTGGATGGCGAAGCACTTTTCCACGCCGGGGAAGGAATTGGCGATCTCCTCGAGCTTCTCCAGACGCTTGATGTAGTTTTCCAGGCTCTCGCGGCGCGCGCCGGGGCGGGCGGCGGAGATGGCGTCGGCGGCCTGCACCAGCACGGCCTCGACGGTCTGGGGCTCCACGTCGTTGTGGTGCGCCAGGATGGCGTGAATGACGTCGGGGCTTTCGCGGTACTTGCGGGCAAGCTCCGCGCCCAGCGTCACATGCGTGCCCTCGGCCTCGTGGTCGACGCCCTTGCCGATGTCGTGCAGAAGGCCCGCGCGCTTGGCCAGGGCGACGTCCGCGCCAAGCTCGGCGGCCATCATGCCGGCCAGATGGCTGACCTCGATGGAGTGCTTGAGCACGTTCTGGCCGTAGCTGGTGCGGTAGCGCAGGCGGCCCAGAATCTTGACCAGCTCGTGATGGATGCCATGCTGATGCGTCTCAAAGACGGCCTGCTCGCCGGCCTCGCGAATCTGCTGATCGACCTCCTTGCGCGCCTTTTCCACCATCTCCTCGATGCGGGCGGGGTGGATGCGGCCGTCCATGATGAGGCGCTCGACCGCGATGCGCGCGATCTCGCGGCGAACGGGATCAAAGGCGCTGACGATCACGGCCTCAGGCGTGTCGTCGATGATGAGGTCCACGCCGGTGGCGGTCTCCAGGGCTCGGATGTTGCGGCCCTCACGGCCGATGATACGGCCCTTCATGTCGTCGTTGGGCAGGTTGATGACGCTGACGGTGCTTTCGGCCACATGATCGGCGGCGCATTTCTGAATGGCCAGGGCGATGATGTTGCGGGCCTTTTTCTCGCCTTCCTCGCGGGCGCGCGTCTCGATCTCGCGCACCATGGCGGCGGCGTCGTGATAGGCGTCCTTCTGGATGCGGCTGACCAGCATCTGGCAGGCCTCGTCCTGCGTCATGCCGGCGATGCGCTCCATCTCGGCGATCTGCTTGTTTTTGTCTTCCTCGATGGTCTCCTGAAGCTTTTGCAGCTCGTTTTGCTTCTTGCTGAGCTGCTCCTCGCGGCTTTCCAGAGCATCCTGCTTTTTGTCCAGCGATTCCTCGCGTTGCAGGATGCGCCGCTCGCTGCGCTGCACCTCGGCGCGCCGCTCGCGGCACTCGCGGTCCAGCTCGGTCTTGAGGCGCAGGACTTCCTCCTTGGCCTCCAGGATGGTTTCCTTCTTCTTCTCGTCGGCCTTGCGCTGCGCGTCCTCAAGGAGATTCTTCGCGTATTCCTCAGTGCGGCCGATCTTCTTTTCGCCCGCCTGCTTGCGGTATTGATATCCGCCCGCGGCGCCCAGCGCGGCCGCCGCGATGGCAACAACGATCGCTACGATCCAGTCCATGGCGTACACTCCCTTCCTTTGGCATTGCTTCCAAGCTGATGTTTTCCAAGTCCGGTTCGGCCTTTTTGCCTCAAGCAAAAAAGCCGTCGAGCAAAGCTCGTGCGGCTATGTTGATTCGCTTGTTTGGCTGCGCGGACGGGAAACCGCACCAAGCAAGCCCGGAGGCGTGCCTCGCTTCGCCCCGGCGTGGAAGGCGGGGCAACGGCGGCGCAGACCAAGTTCATATACCCATACAAACGCCGGAGCGTTTCAAAAGCAACCCGTCGCTTAAGCGGCGCGGGGAAAGCCAGAAGCTGGGAATATATTTCGCAAAACAGCAAGGCTCTCGCAAAGCGCGATAAGCCTGTGTAGCCGACTAAATCATTATAGACGTTTTGTGCGAGCGTGTCAAGGCGCAGAGGCGTGCAAAAAAGCGGCCTTTGCACATTCTTAGCGCAAAGGCCGCGAAGGCGCGCCTCAGGCCGAGACGGCGGGACGCGCGATGTTTTCGGGCTTGGGAACGTGAAACTCGCAGCCCTCGTTGTAAAACACTTTTTCCGGCGGCGTCTCCAGAAGCTCGGGATGGCGCAGGCAGTTTTTCATCACGGCGAACAGCTTGGCATACACCGCGCCGCCGCATACGCGCTCGTCCACCGTCACGCCCACCGGCAGCGTGCACTTGCGCACCACCTTGCCCGCGGCGTCCACGGTGTTGCCGCGCTGGGGCGTGCCCATGGAAATGAACATGCTGGTGTCGCCGAAGTTGTAGATGTGATGATAGACGCGCATGAGGCCGATGGAGGCGTTGTTGGTGATGAACATGCTGGTGTGGAAGGGCAGCCCGTCCAGAAACGCCTTGGGAAGCAGGCCGTAGCGGTCCAGAAGCCGCACCAGCCCCACCACCAGGTTGGGCAGCAGCGGCACCTTGAGCACCGCCGAGGCCAGCTTGAGCGCAAAGCCCGAGGTCTCCGCCCGGCGGTTTTTCTGAACCATGTCCTTGACACGGGCGCTCACGTCGTAGATGGTGTCGGTGGGATCAAAGAACACCTTAACGGTGTTTTCCTCGATGCTGCCGTCATCGGTGTCCATCAGGAGGGTGAAGCTGGCGGTGAGCTCCTTGCGGTTGTAGAACTGCTTGTTCATGATAAAGCGGTTTACCTCCGGCACCTGCGACACGCCGCGCACGAAGCTGGCGATGAGGATCTCCATAAAGGTGATCTTCACACCCTCGCGGCTCTTTTGCGCGATGTAGCGCATCAGCGGCTCGTACTCCACGTCGTAGTCCAGAAAAACCTGCGCGTCACAGCGCATGGGCATGAGATACGGGGTCATCTGCACGATGGGGTCCACGTCGCGCACACGGCGGCCTTCGGGGCGATGTCCAAACATGGCGTTCCTTCCTTTCCTGAGCGTTCTGGGCTTAGAGAGACTGGGACGGCCACGCGGAATCGTCAGCAGAGAAAAATAATGGCAATATATCAAACGGCGCTGCTAGGGACGCGCGGCCGCCGCTATTGTAGCTCAAGCGAAGCGACAAGTCAAGCCGGAGGGGCGGCGCGGCTGTCCAGCGAGTGCTGCCAGTCGGCGCGCAGGTAGTAGAGCAGGAACGCCGCGGAGCTCAGCGACCAGGTGAGGGGATAGGCCCAGAAAACCATCTGGATATCGCCCGAGGCGCGGGCGATCAACATGATATAGCTTACGCGGATGACGCACCAGCAGACCAGCATCACCAGCATGGGCACCACGGCCCGGCCTGCGCCGCGCAGGATGCCCGCGACGGAATGGGAAAAGGCCAGCAGGAAATAAAACAGCGTGACCGTGCGCGCCTGAAGCGTGCCGTAGGCGATGACCGGCGCCTCGCCGTTGAACAGAGAGATGAGATTGGGCGCCAGCAGGTAGATGACCACGCCCACCGCCTCGGCCATGAGCATGCAGCACACGATGCCAAAGCGCGCGCCGCGCCGGGCGCGGACGTACTCCCCGGCGCCCAGATTCTGGCTGATGAAGGTGGACAGGGCCAGCGCAAAGCTGCTGATGGGAAGGAAGGCGAAGCCCTCGATCTTGGAATAGGAGCCGCAGCCGGCCATGGCCATGGCGCCGTAGAGGTTGATGGAGGACTGGACGACGACGTTCGCGATGGCGATGATGGAGTTTTGCAGGCCGGCCGGGATGCCCAGGGTGAGAAGCTGTCTGAGCATCGGGCCGTTGAAACGCACCTTGCGCGGCCAGAGGCGGTAGGGGCCCGTGACGCGGCACAGGCGGTGAAAGCCCAGGGCCGCGCTGGCGGCCTGGGAGATCACCGTGGCCAGGGCCGCGCCGTCCACGCCCATCCCCAGGCCCGCCACAAAGAGGAGATCCAGCACGACGTTGACGACCGAGGAGACGACCAGGTAGTACAGCGGGTGGCGGCTGTCGCCCACGGCCTGAAAGATGCCGGCCGCGGTGTTGTAGAGGATGACGAAGATGATGCCGGAAAAGTAGATGCGGAAATACAGGATGGAGTTGGGCAGGACGCTTTCGGGCGTGCCCATCCAGACGAGCATACGGGGCGTGAGCAAAACCCCTACGATGGTGACCACCACGCCTGCAGCCAGGCCGAAGGCCACGGAGGTATGCACCGCCGTGCGCACGGTAGCGTCGTCCCGCGCGCCGTAGTAGCGCGAGATGACCACGCTGGCCCCCGTGAAGATGCCGCTGAAGAGGCCGACCAGCAGAAAGATCAGGCTGCTGGAGGAGCCCACCGCCGCCAGCGCGTCGCCGCCCAGGAAGTTGCCCACCACCAGCGAGTCCACCACATTGTAGAGCTGCTGAAAGAGGTTGCCCCAGAAGATGGGAAGCGCAAAGCGCACGATATGCCGCCAGACGGACCCTTCCGTCATCAATGTAGCCCGGTCCTGCATCCTTGAATCGCCGTTCCCTTCCACAAACGGGTTCCCGTGCGCCGCCTTTTGTGCTATCATCTCAGAGGGACAGAAAGGAGCGCGCTTGCTCATGGTCTTTGAGGAGATATACGCCGCCGTGCGGGAAATTCCTTTCGGGCGGGTGGCCAGCTATGGACAGATCGCCCGCATGGTGGGCAATCCGCGCCTGGCGCGCGTGGTGGGTTATGCCCTTCACGCGGCGCCGCCGGATGTGCCCTGCCACCGCGTGGTCACGCGGGAGGGCGGGCTTAGCGAGGCGTTTTCTCCGCTGGGGAAAAGGTCGCACCGGCTGCTTCTGGAGCTGGAGGGCGTGCCTTTCCGGCCGGACGGCACGGTGGACATGGAGCGCTGTAGCTGGCCTTAAGCCTCCTGCCGCTCGCCGGCGAAGGCCAGGTACAGCCCCAGCCCCACCAGCGTCAGAAGGCCGCCCAGGGCCACGGGCCAGGTGGGGACCTCGCCGAAGAAGATCATGCTGAAGATCATCGCGCCCACCGGCTCGCCCAGCAGGGCGAAGCTGATGACGTTGGCCGACACGCCCGAAAGCGCGTAGGCAAACACCGCATGACCCAGCAGTGTGCTGCCGATGACCAGCCCGGCCATGTAGGGAAGGGCGCCCAGCGGCATGCGCCAGCCGCTCGACAGGGGCAGACACAGGGACAGGAGCGCGGCCGTGACCAGGTAGAGCGCCGGGGCGTAGAGCTCGGCGGCCAGCGTCCGGCGGATCTGGCGGCCGACCAGCCAATGCGCGGCCATGAGCACGGCCCCGGCCAGCGCCAGGAGGTTGCTTTTGAGCGCCTCGCCGCCCGCCGCCTGCGCATCCTGCCCCGAGAGGCCCGACAGCGCGATGGTCACCGCGCCCACAAGGGCCAGAAGCGCGCCCGGCAGCGCACGCCGCGGCGTGCGCTCATGAAAGAGAAAATAGCTGAAAAACGCCACAAACAGCGGCTGCGTGCACACCAGCGCCACGGAGGCAAAGGTGCTCGTGCCCGTGAGCGAGGTGATCCAGGTGATGTAGTGCCCGGCCAGGAAGGCGGCGGCCAGCACCGTCAGACCGGCCTCGGCGGGCGAGAAGCGCAGGGGGATGCGCTTGTGCACGCATTGGCGCACCTCGTAGGGCAGCAGGAGCACCGCCGCCGCGGCCATGCGCAGGAGCGCCACGGAGATGGGCGAGGCGCCCTGGTTGAGCGCGCCCTTGACCATGGGGCCGGAATAGCTGACCATGCATACGGCGAAGATGACCAGCGCCATGGAGGAGTGTTTTTTCAATCCTGTCCCTTCTCTCTTGTGATGGACGCTTCGCCGTCCCTGAGGCGTTTGAGCCAGACCATGAGCACGGCAACGTCCGCGGGATTGACCCCCGGGATGCGCCCGGCCTGGCTCAGGCTCAGGGGCCTTTTTTCCTTGAGCTTCTGACGCGCTTCGATGCGCAGGCTGCCGATGAGGTCATAGTCGGTGTCCTCGGGGATGCGCCAGTCCTCCATCGCCCGGGAGCGGGCCACCTGCGCCTGCTGCTTTTTGAGATAGCCCTCGTATTTGACGGCCAATTCCGCCTGCGTGCGCGCCTGCGGCGCAAAGGCCGTAAGCTCGGGACAAAGCGCCTCCAGCGCCTCCAGCGTAATCTCCGGCCGGCGCAGGAGCTCCTCGGCGCTGAGGGTGGCGGCGGTCGGAGGCTGGCCGTTTTGCCTGAGCCACTGGTCACGCTCGGGCGTGGCGGGAAGCCGCGCGGCATGCAGGGCGGCGAGCAGCCGCTCCGTGCCCTCGCGCTTTTTTTCCGCAAGCGCCATGCGCCGGTCGCTGGCCAGCCCCCGCGCATGGCTGAGCGCCGTCAGGCGCAAATCGGCGTTGTCCTGCCGCAGAAGCAGGCGGTATTCGCTGCGGCTGGTCATCATGCGGTAGGGCTCGTCCGTGCCTTTGACGACCAGGTCGTCCACCATCACGCCGATGTAGCCCATGTCGCGGGTGAGGATGAGCTCCTGGCGCCCAAGCAGCGCGCAGGCGGCGTTGATGCCCGCCAGAATCCCCTGCGCGGCGGCCTCCTCGTAGCCGGAGGTGCCGTTGACCTGCCCGGCGAAGTACAGCCCCGGCACGCGCCGGCTCTCCAGCGTCAGGCGCAGCTCGGTTGGGTCGATGCAGTCGTATTCGATGGCGTAGGCCAGGCGCGTGAGCACGCAGCGCTCAAGGCCCCGCACCGTGCGGTACATGGCCCACTGCACGCTTTCGGGCAGGCTGGAGCTCATGCCCTGCACATACCATTCCGGGCTGGAGAGACCCTCGGGTTCCAGAAAGAGCTGGTGGCGGTCCTTGTCGGCAAAGCGGCGCACCTTGTCCTCGATGCTGGGGCAGTAGCGCGCGCCGGTGCCCTTGATGTCGCCGCGCACCATGGGGGAGAGGTGCAGGTTTTCGCGGATGATGCGGTGCGTTTCCTCGTTGGTGTAGGTCAGGTAGCACAGGGCGCGGTTTTGAAGCGGAAAGGTCACGCCCGCCTCCGCCTCTTTCGCCTCCGTCAGAAAGGAGAAAGGCACGATGGGGTCGTCGCCGGGCTGGGGCTCCATGAGGTCAAAGTCGATGGAGCGCACGTCCACGCGGGCGGGCGTGCCGGTCTTGAAGCGCCTGAGCGCAAAGCCCAGATTTTCCAGCGAGCCCGACAGCCCCTCGGCCCTAAGAAGCCCCTGCGGGCCGCTGTTTTTGGAATACTCGCCGATGATGATGCGGCTTTTGAGGTACACCCCGCCGCAGACCACGCAGGCCCGGCAGGGAATCTCCTCGCCCGTCATGGTGCGAACGCCGCTCACCCTCCCGCCCTGGGTGAGGATGTCCATGACCTCGGCCTGGCGCACGCTCAGGCGCGGGGTGGAGAACAATACGCCCAGCATGTCCTCGTGATAGCGGCGCTTGTCGGCCTGGGCGCGCAGGCTGTGCACGGCCGGGCCCTTGCCGCGGTTGAGCATGCGGCTTTGCAGGAACGTGCGGTCGATGCAAAGCCCCATCTGCCCGCCCAGCGCGTCCACCTCACGCACAAGGTGGCCCTTGCCCGTGCCGCCGATGGCGGGATTGCAGGGCATGAGGGCCACGCTTCCAAGGTCCAGGGTCAAAAGCAGGGTTTCAACGCCCATGCGGGCGGCGGCCAGCGCCGCCTCGCAGCCCGCGTGCCCCGCGCCGATGACGATGAGGTCGAACATGATCTACCTTCTTCGTTTCAAAAATGCCTATGCCTCGCCCAGATATTCCTCCAGGCAGAGGTTGCGGTCGCGCATCTCCGTGCTGTGGGGCAGGCCCACGTAGCGGATATGCCAGCACTCGGCCAGAAAGCCGGTGATCTCTTCCTTGTCCTCCTGGTAGCGGATGATGAAGCCGTAGTCCCAGCAGTGCTCGTGCAGCCAGATCTGCTGCTCGGTGCCCTTGAAGGTGGTGCCGGCCACGGTGATGTCAAAGGCCAGCCCCGTGTGGTGCTCGCTGGTGCCGGGGTCGGCGACGGTGTTGCGCGTGGCGGAGACGGCCTTGTCCTGGGTGAAGCCCTCGGCGCGGTACTCGGCCACCTGCTCGTCAAAGAGCTGCTGCTGGTATTCGTAGCTGCGGTAGCCCGCGCTGATCTGCCAGCCGGTCACGCCGTCGGCCTTGGCGGCCTCGAACAGCTCGACGAGCGCAGCCGCCGCGGTGCGGTCGCCCTCGATGTCGCTGCCCTTGACGGTCACCAGCGAGGAGGGGAGGACGTTCTGGAGCTTGACCAGGTCGTCCGGCCGGTAGTCCTGCGCCACGGGATGATCGCGGTTGACCAGCAGGGGCATCTGCGCCGGATCGGGCGTGGGGGTTATGGTCACCTGCTTGGCCTGGTCGCTGTAGAGGCTGGCAAAGGTCTTTTGGGCGGCGATGCCGTCCACGTCCAGGCCATTCTGGCGCTGGTAGAGCCGTACCGCCTCCTCCGTGCCGCCGCCGAAGTCGCCGTCAATCTCCCCCTCATAGTAGCCCAGCTCGCTGAGCCGCTCCTGCATGGCGCGCACGGCGTCGTTTGCGTCGCCCTTTTTGAGCAGCGAGGGCGTGACCGTGGGAGATGGGGTGGGGACGCAGGTCTGCGCGTCCTGCGCATATACCCTCGCCCGCGTGGCCTCGCCCGCGATGCCGTCGCTGTCCAGCCCGTGCTGGGTCTGGAAGGCCCGCACCGCCTCGGCCGTGCCGGGGCCGTACTGGCCGTCCACCTCGCCGTTGTAATAGCCCAGCTCCTGAAGGCGCTGCTGAAGGCGCGTCACCTCGTCGCCCTTGACGCCCACCTTGAGCAGCATGGCGGTGGGTGTGGGGGTGTTGTTGGGATCGGGGGTGACCATGAGCATGCTGCGCACGTCTGCGGTGGGCGTGGGCGTGGCGGAGCGCTCGACCTCCAGCACCCGGCGGCTGTCCAGCGTGCGGGGCAGAAGCAGTGCCACGGCTACGGCGGCGCCCGCCAGCAGGGCGGAAAAAAGGAGGGTTGTGGGTTTAAGCTTCATCTTGCTTTCCTCCGAACCGCCCCTCGTCTGGGGAGCCCAGCTCCCTCACCACGGACACCATCTCGTCCCAGTGCGCGTCCATGTCGCTGAGAAGCGCAAACTGGGTGCGGGCACGCACGAGGTTGTGCTCGGGATAGGCGGTCTTAAAATAAACGTCGCCGTTGAGATAATCCGTCAAAAAGCGCACGCCGGTTTCCAGCGTCATCATCTTTGCGCCCACGGGAAGCGAGAGGAGCTCCTGGCGCGAAAGCAGGCTGCCCGCCTCGGCGAGATAGCCCTCGGCGTAGGCGCGGTAGAGCGGAAGGCTGAGGCGAACGCGGGAGAGGTCGGGTTCGTCCTCGGCGGCGGTGGAGGCCCCGTAGCGGATCGCGTCGCCGAAGTCGTAGGCGCACAGGCCGGGCATGACGGTATCCAGGTCGATCACGCACAGGGCGCGCCCGGTGCGCTCGTCCAGGAGGACGTTGTTGAGCTTGGTGTCGTTGTGCGTCACGCGCAGCGTTAGCCGCCCGTCCGCCAGCGCGTCCACCAGCGTGGAGGCGAAGGACTCGTAGGACAGGGCCAGGCCGGTCAGATCGCTCACGCCCTGCGCGCGGCCCGCCGCGTCGCCCCTGATGGCGTCCCGCAGAGCCGCAAAGCGCCGGGGCGTGTCGTGAAAGCGCTCAATCGTCTCGTGCAGGCTGGAGGCGTCAAAGCCGTCCAGCATCGCCAGAAAGCGCCCGAAGGCCCGCCCGGACTCGCGGAAAATCGCCTCGTCGCCGCTTCGGTCATAGCTGACCGAGTCGCTGACGAAGCTGTAGGAGCGCCAGCAGTCCCCGTTTCGGTCCACGGCGAAAAACGCGCCGTCCCGCGTGCGAAGCAGCCGCAGCGTCTCCCGCTGCGGGTCGCCCCCGCGCAAAACGATCTGCCTGCGCAGGTGCTCCGTCACCCGCAGCATGTTGTCCATCACGTCCTCGGGACGCGGAAAGGCGGAGCGGTTGATGCGCTGCAGCACGTAGCGCACCCCCTTTTCCCCCGCGGGCGAAAACAGGTAGGTATCGTTGATGTGCCCGCCGCCAAAGGGGACGGGCGCTTCCAGGATGCCCTCGGGGGCAAAGCGCAGGGCCAGAAGGCCGATTTCTTCCGGGGAGAGCTTGCTCATCGCTGGTGTCATCCTCATCTGCGGGTAGTCGCTGGAATATGGCAGCGTGGCTGTCATGTGTCGTATTATAGCATGAATCCCGCGCCGCAACAATCCCCGCCCGCCGGGGGAACTTTGTTGAATGATACAAGACGGGAATCCTTGCTTTTTTTCAAGGGGTAGTGTATAATACCTGCGTAACCAAATGAAAGGGGGCTTTCATACATGAAGTCTGTCAATATCAAGCTGAGCCTGGCGGAAAACGTCAAGTCCTTCGTCAACATCGTCAACCGCTATCCCTATGACGTGGACCTGCGCGCGGGCCGCCATGTGGTGGATGCCAAGTCCATCCTGGGCATCTTCAGCCTGGACCTCAGCAAGCCCATCACCATGGAGATCTACACCGACTCCTGCGACGACCTGCTGGGCGACATCAAGCCGTTCATGGCCTGATGCACGGCCTGCTCCGGCAGGCGCCTTCCACTGAACGACGTGCCCTTGGGGCATTGAAATGGGCAAAGCATGCGCTTTGCCCATTCTTTCGTTCCTTACGGAGAGCCTTGGCGTTAGGAGGGTATGATGGCGCTTTTTTTTCCCAAACGCCGCGTATCGGACGCGGAGAACAAGCTCAGGCTGCTTCTGTGCCTGCGGATGCTGGGCATGGCGTCCTCCGAGCAGCTCTGGCCCTTTGTGGCACAGCTTGAGCTGATGGAATACCTGCCCTACTGCCTGCTCCTGGACGAGCTGAAAAAGGCCGGCGTGGTGGCGCAGGGCCGCTATGCGCTGGAGGGGATGCTCTACCTGACCCCGGAGGGCGAAAAGACGCTCGCGCTGCTGGGGGACAAGCTCATCCCCACCGACTGCGAGCGCATCCGGCAGGCGGCGCCGGCCTACGCGGCCCGCCTCAGCGAGCGCCGGCAGGCCGGGGCGGCATGGCACCGGGCGGCGCCGGGAGCGTTTCACGCGGTGGGGACGGTGCGCGAGGGCGACGTGCCCACGCTGGTGCTGGACGTGCGCACGGCCGACGAGGCGCTGGCCCGGGCGGCGGTGGGCGGCTTTCGCGCCTGCGCGCCGCGGCTTCTGACGCTGCTCTATACCCTCCCCTTTGAGGAAAAGGGCCCTGACCTGCCCCGGCGGCGCGGCCAGGAGGAGGCGCTTGAGGAGGCGCTGGCGGGCCATCCGGGGCTATTGGCCTACGGCGGGCCCGAGCGCGCCGCCGCCGTCGCCCTCCGGGAGGGAGGCAACGCCTACGGCGTTTTGCTGCTCCTGCCCGGCCGCGGGGCGGCACAGGGCTGGGCCGCCGCGGCGGAGGCGGACGGGGAGGCGCTGGCGCGGCGGG
Source organism: uncultured Eubacteriales bacterium (assembly GCA_944333375.1). Next base: position 6,169 of record CALVKX010000004.1, on the reverse strand, counting down.
TGACGGAGCTCATCAGGGAGGAGGCGGGCGGCCGTGAGCCTTGAAACGCTGCTGCCGCCCGTGAGGCGGGCGCTGGAGGACGCGGGGCTGTTTCGCCCCGGCGCGCGCCTCCTGTGCGCCGTCAGCGGCGGGGCCGACAGCGTGGCCCTGCTGCATGCGCTGTGCGCGCTGAGGGCCGAGGGCGGGTTCTGGCTGGAGGCCAGCCACGTGCAGCACGGGCTGCGCGGGGAGAGCTCCCAGGAGGACGAGCGGTTCGTGCGCGCCCTGTGCCGCGGGCTGGGGACGCCTCTGCATGTGCGCAACGCGGGGCTGTGCGGCGGCATGGACAGCCCGGGCGCGGAGACGCGCGCACGCGACCGGCGGCGCAGCATCTTCCTTGAGCAGATGGAGGCGCTTTCCATGGACGCGCTTATGCTGGGGCACCATCTGGACGATCAGGCGGAGACGGTGCTCATGCGCCTTGCGCGCGGCGCGGGCGCCGACGGGCTGCGCGGCATGCGCCCGGCCGCGCCGTTTGGCCGCGGGGTCATGCTCCGGCCGTTTCTGGGCACGGGCAAACGGACGATCCTGGAGGCGCTGGCCCGGGAGGGGCTTGCCCACCGCGAGGACGGCAGCAATCAGCTTCCCCTCACCCCGCGCAACGCGCTTCGCCTCGAGGTGATGCCTGCGCTGGAGCGCCTCTTTCCCGGGACGGCGGGACACATCGCCGCCGCGGCGGAGGCGCTGGAGACGGACGCGCGGTATCTGGAGGCGGAGGCGGAGCGGCTCTATGAAGCGGCGCAGCCGGGCCTTGTCCCGCTTCACGCGCTCAGGCGCGGCCCGCTCCTGCGGGCGCCGGAGGCGCTGGCGCGCCGCGCGCTGCGCCGCTGGTTCCTGGAGGGAACGGCGCTGGCGGGTATCATGCCGCAGGAGCGGGCGCTGAGCCACGGCGATACGCTGGCGCTGATGTCGCTGGCGCGTGGGGAGGCGGGCCGCTCGCACAACCTGCCCTGCGGGCTGAAGGCCGTGGCGGGCCGCGGCCTACTCTACCTGCTGAGGCAGGAGGATGCGCCGCTTTGCCCCGCGCCACCGGCGCCGCCGGCGCCGGTGGCGAAGGGGGAGAGGAACTATGCCGCCGATTTTACGAGCATCCGGCAGTTTCCCGCGGGGCCCGGGACGGCCGTGCCCGCGCATGCGGGGGAGGCGGTGCTCTCGCCTGAGATCCTCGGGCGCTCGCCCGTGCTGCGCCGGCCCCTGCCGGGCGACTGGATTGTTCCCCTGGGCGCGCCGGGAAAAAAGCCCCTGCGCCGCTTCCTGAGCGACCGCGGGGTGGACGCGCCGCTCAGGCCGTACCTGACGGTGCTCGCCGACGGAAAGGAAATCCTGTGGATCCCGTTTCTCTGCGCGTCCGAACGCCTGCGCCTGAGCGCCGTGCCCGAGGGATCGGTGCGGCTGAGGGCCGCATCCGGCGCGTTTGATGATGAACAAAAGTGAAGGAGAGAACGCTATGGAAACCGAGCGCAACCTGTATCACGATCTGGACAGCATCCTTTACACCCGCGATGAGGTCGCCGCCGCCGTGCGCGACCTGGGCGAGCGCATCACGCGGGACTATGCGGGCAAAAGCCCCGTCTTCATCTGCATCCTCAAGGGCGCGAGCGTGTTTTTCTCGGACCTGATCCGGCAGGTGGACCTGCCGCTTGAGATCGAGTTCATGGCCGTCTCCAGCTACGGGGCCAGCACCCAGTCCAGCGGCGAGGTCCGCCTGGTCAAGGATCTGGACCGCAGCATCATGGGCCGCGACGTCATCATCGTGGAGGACATCGTCGACAGCGGCATGACGCTCCATTTCCTCAAAAAGCTGCTCATCACCCGCGGAGCGGCCAGCCTGCGCATCGCCGCCCTCATGGATAAGCCCGCCCGCCGCGTCGCGCCGCTGGAGGTGGATTATTCCTGCTTCCAGATCCCCGACGCCTTCGTGGTTGGCTACGGGCTGGATTACAACGAGCGCTACCGCAACCTGCCCGATGTGGGCGTGCTCTCGCCCCGCATCTATGGGGAAAATGCCTAAGAAAACGATTGTTTTTTCTTTGTTTTCCAAAAAGCGGAGTTGCGCGGGAGGGAAACAAAAACCTTAATAGACAAGGTTTTTCGCATAAATTGCCAGTTATTTGCAAGTAAATTTCCATTTGCCTGATCCGACCTGGTATGTTATACTTTCACCACTCCATCTCATGAATTGAGAGCCCCCTTGAGACTGGATGACCCAAGAAACTGAAAAGTGGACAAGGAGGAACACAACATGAAGAAACTGTTGAGCATCGTATTGGCTCTTGCCATGCTGCTCACCCTGACCACCGTGGCGGCTTCGGCTGAAACTGCGGATGAGGGTACTTGGAAGGTTGCCATTCTCACCGGCACCACCAGCCAGGGCGAGGAAGAATTCCGCGCCGCTGAGAAGGCGCTGGCGAAGTACGGCGCCGAGCATATTATCACCGATACCTATCCCGACAACTTCATGTCCGAGACGGAAACCACCATCTCCAAGCTGGTCGCCTTCGCCTCTGACCCCGACGTCAAGGCCATCGTGATGTGCCAGGCTGTGCCCGGCGCGACCCCCGGCATCCAGAAGATCCGTGAGATGGGCCGCGATGACATCCTCTTCATCGCCGGCACCCCGCAGGAAGACCCCGCCGTCATCTCCGAGGCCGCTGACATCATCATGTACGCCAACGAGGCCGGCCAGGGCGACACCATCATGGAAAAGTGCGCCGAGTGGGGCATCGATGTCTTCATGCACTACTCCTTCCCGCGCCACATGGCCATGGAGACCATCGTGGGCCGCTACAACATCCTCAAGGCCAACGCCGAGGCGCTGGGCATTGAGTTTGTGGACGTGACCGCTCCCGACCCCACGGGCGAGGCCGGCACCTCCGGCGCCCAGCAGTTCGTGCTGGAGGACGTGCCCCAGCAGGCCGCCAAGTACCCGGACAAGAAGGTCGCCTTCTTCACCACCAACTGCTCCATGCAGCCCGCCATGCAGGCCGCGATCCTCGATCTGGACAACGCCTACTATCCGCTGCCCTGCTGCCCCAGCCCCTACCATGGCTTCCCGGCCACGCTGGGCCTGGAGCTTGAGCTGGGCGACGACGAGGCCGCGCTGAAGGCCATCGCCGAGAAGCTCGCCGAGCATGACGCCGTGGGCCGCTACTCCACCTGGCCGACCCCCGTGGCCATGTCCATCATCGAGATCGGCGTGGAATATGCCAAGGGCTGGGCGCTGGGCGAGATCACCGACCGCAACAACGCCGACATCCTGATGGAGCTGTTCAACCAGAGCGTTCCCGGCGCGAAGATCGAGAACTACACCAACGCCGAGGGCACCACGCTGGAGAACTACTACACCATTCTGCTGTCTCAGGTTGACTTCAACGATTACCTGTAATCGTTCGTACAAAAGTCCGTAAGATGGGGTCCGCCCTCCCCACGGGGTGGGCCCCTTCTTCGTATCTGCAAGGAGGTTCTGTCGACTTGAGCGCCGCGTATGTATTGGAAATGAAAAACATCACCAAGCGCTATGGCGAGAACACCGTCCTCAGCGACGTTTCCCTCTCCGTGCGCCCGGGTGAAATCCATGCGCTGCTGGGCGAAAACGGCGCGGGAAAGAGCACGCTGATGAACGTGCTGTTTGGCATGCCCGTGATTCATACCACGGGCGGCTTCGAGGGCCAGGTGCTTTTGGAGGGCGAGATAGCCAACGTGACCTCGCCGCACGACGCCATGGTCAAGGGCATCGGCATGGTGCATCAGGAGTTCATGCTGCTGCCCGGATTTACCGTCACGGAGAACATCAAGCTCAACCGTGAAATCACACACCCCAATCTTATCAGCCGGATTTTTGGAAAGAATCTGGAAACCTTGGATATGAAGGCCATGGCTGCCGACGCCCGCAAGGCGCTGGACAGCGTGGGCATGAGCATCGACGAGTATACGCTTGTTGAGGGTATGCCCGTGGGCTACATGCAGTTTGTTGAAATTGCCCGCGAAATTGACAAGACCGGCGTAAAACTGCTCGTATTTGACGAGCCCACGGCCGTGCTGACCGAGAGCGAGGCCACGCAGCTGGTCTCGGTGATGAAGCAGATTGCTGCGAACGGTATCGCCATCATCTTTATCACCCATCGTCTGGACGAGGTGATGGCCGCCGCTGATTCGATTACGATACTGCGCGACGGCAAACTGGCCGCCACGCGCGAAAAAGCGCAGACGAGCGTTGTAGAACTTGCGGAGCTGATGATTGGCCGCAAGGGAGAGAGCATGGTGGAGGCCGCTCCCCGCACGCCTCCGCAGGGCAAGGTGGCCATGAGCATCCGGGACCTGCATGTGGATATGCCGGGCGAGGAGGTCCGCGGCGTATCGCTGGACGTGTACGAGGGCGAGGTCCTGGGAATCGCCGGCCTGGCGGGCCAGGGCAAGCTGGGCATCCCCAACGGCGTGATGAGCCTGTACGATACGCAGGGCAGCGTGACCCTCTTTGGCGAGCCCCTCAAGCTGGGCAACGCGGGCGACGCGCTGCGGGCCGGCATCGCCATGGTGTCGGAGGACCGCAAGGGCGTGGGCCTGCTTCTGGACCAGTCCATCGAGGACAACATCGTCTTTAACGCCATGCAGATCAAGGGCGAATACCTGCACAGGCTGGGCTTTTTCACCCTCAAGGACGGCGGCGCGGTGCGCAGGACCGCCGAGAAGATGATCCATGATCTGGACATCCGCTGCTTCGGACCCATGCAGCATACGGGTACGCTGTCCGGCGGCAACCAGCAGAAGGTTTGCATCGCAAGGGCGCTGGTGATGGGCCCCCGGTTCCTGTTCGTCAGCGAGCCCACCCGCGGCATCGACATCGGCGCCAAGAAGCTGGTGCTGGAAACGCTCGTGCGCCTCAACCGCGAGCAGGGCATGACCATCGTGATCGTCTCCAGCGAGCTTCAGGAGCTCAAGAGCATCTCCGACCGCATCGCCATCATCAGCGAGGGCAAGCTGGTGGACATTCTTTCCCCCGGCGCCAGCGACGCGGATTTCGGCCTGGCCATGTCCGGCATCAAGCCCGGCGACCAACTCGAGAAAGGAGATGACGCGCAATGACAAAGAGCAAGACGCAGCGCATCATCGCCATCCTGCTGGCCGTCGCGGCGGTCACGCTGATTGTGCTGGGCTGCATCCATGTGCCGCAGCGCAATGCGCAGGGCGGACGGGATATTCTGGACGCGCTTCGCATCCGTACGCTCCTCAACGCCACCGGCGAGGGCGTGGTGGAAAGCTACGTCGCTATCGCCAAGCAGGAGGCCTCCAACAAGGCCCGCGAGGAAGGGCTGGGCATGTCGGCGCTTCGTGAGGCGGTCGCCAAGGCGGAGGAAGAGGCCCGCGCCCAGCACACCGGCACATCGGTGGACTATGACACGGTCAACACCGATGCGCTGGTGCCGGCGCTGGAGGCCTATACCGCTGCGCTGAGCGCCTATTACCGCGCCGCGGATGCGGCCCAGCAGGCCTATATCGAGGAGCATCTGCCCGAGGCGGAGGCTGCGGCCGAGGCCGAGCGCGAAGCCAAGCTGGCGGCGGGCCAGGAGGTGTCCGAGGACGAGCAGGTCACGGTGGACATGTCCGGCTTCGTGGCGACCGAGGAAATGAACGCCCTGATGGCGCAGGCCGACGAGGCCTATCTCGCCGTGGGCGAGGCGCTCAAGGGCATCTATCCGGTGCTTGACGACGCGGCGCTGGAGACGCTGCACGATACCATTCAGGCCATCGTCTACCAGAGCGGCGACGATTTTACCACGCAGTACGACCGCTACATGGACGCGGGCAGCGCAGCGGCTGTTTCCAATACGACCACCGCGTTTTTCATCCGCTATGCCGACGATCTGATTTACTGCGGCGTGGCGCTGGTTCTGGCTGCGCTGGCGCTTCTCTTCAGCCGTACGCTGGTGGAGAAGCTCGGCATCCCGCGCATCATCATCAGTCTCTTCTTCATTCTCCTGTGTCTTTTGGCGCTGCTTTACGACCTCTCGCTGCCCACACTGCTTTCCAACAGCGTGGTGCGCATGGGCATGAACGCCATCATGGTGCTGGCCATGGTGCCGGGCATCCAGTGCGGCATCAGCCTGAACCTGGGCCTGCCCATCGGTCTGGT
>CALVKX010000003.1 GCA_944333375.1 uncultured Eubacteriales bacterium | reverse complement strand
CCGCCCGCGCTGGAGGCCATCTGGTCCATCAGGCCGCTGGGCTTGCCGAAGTAGACGTTCTCGGCGTACTGGGAGATCTGCGCGCGGCGCTTGAAGTCCAGCTTCCCGTCGTTGTAAAGCTCGTCGAAGATGGCGCACAGCAGCACCTCGACCGCCGCCGAGCTGCTCAGGCCGCTGCCGCTTCGCACGGTGGAGGTCATCACGGCGTCGAAGCCGCCGATCTTCAGCCCGTCCTTGCGCAGGCCGTCGGCCACGCCGCGCACCAGCGCCGCCGTGGTTCCCTTCTCATCCTCGCGCACGCTCAGGTCGTCCAGCGAAAGGCTCAGGGGCGCGTAGCCCTCGCTGTGGATGTTGACCCTGCCGTCATCCCGCGGGCTGACCGCGGCCAGCGTGTCGAGGTTGACCGCAGCGGCCAGCACCTTGCCGCGGTTGTGATCGGTGTGGTTGCCGCCGATCTCTGTTCGCCCCGGCGCGCTGACCATGGCGATGGGCCCGTCATAGCCCACCAGCTCCTCGTGCCGCTTGAGCAGGTGGGAATACCGCGCGCTCTGCGCCACAAGCATCCCGCCCTGCTGGCCGTATAGGTAGGTCAAACGTTTCATGACCTCGGGCGTTTTGAGTTCACTAATCATTTGCGCGTACCTGTTCATAAGCCATCCATCCTTCTTTGGTGATCTGCACTTCCGTGCCCGTCAGGGCAAAGCGTCACGCTCCCAGCCGGTCGGCGACGCTTTGCCACAAAGCGATCATCTCCTGCATGCCCCGTTGGGCAAGGCCATCGTAAAACGCCTGAGCCTCCTCCTCGCCCATGCCGATCTCGCCCAGCACCACCCGCGCCAGCGTCTCGTCCACATAGGCGCCCAACTGCTCCTGCAGCTCCGCGGCCCGCTCGCTCTCCTCCTGCGTAAGCGTATACACCGGGAAGGGCCGCACGATGCGGGCATCCAGCCTGCGCAGCTCCGCGTTGACACGGCGCACGTTCTCCTCGTTGTAGCGGTCGTAGAAAGCGTCGGGGAACAGCCAGGGCATATCGCCGGTGTCATATATGCTCAGCTCACTGAGCGTCTGGGTGGTCATGGCCTCCACGCCGCCCTTCCAGCCCCAGTAGCCGTCCTCGTCAATGACATAGTCCTCGCCCTCGATCCCGGCCATGGCCTCGGCGGCGCCTTCCTCGGTATAGAGCACGTCCACCCATGCCAGCAGGGCCCCGGGGTCCTCGCACGCGCTGGTGATGGCAAACGTGCCACGCGTCACCTGCCCGTAGAGGTCGCGGTAAACCTGCTCGCCCTCATATTCCAGCGGCTCCAGCAGCACATAGTCCCGCGACATCTCGTAGGTCACCAGGTTCACCGGCGTGGGCGCGAAAAATACCCCGTAAACCTCGCTTGCGTCATCATCGGTAATCCGCCTGAGCGCATCTGCGGTGACAAAGCCATCCCCGTCCAGCAGGCCGTCCCGATAGAGCTCGCGCAGGCTGCACGCCAGCTCCCAGAAGCTGTCCTCCTGCGGCCAGTAATGCACCTGCCCCTCGCTGTCGAGGTAGATGTTGTAGTCGTTGGCCACCACGCCCCAGGCGTGGGAGAGAAACTTGAGCTCCCACGGCCCCAGAAAGGCCATGGGAACCTCGTCCTTTTTGCCGTTGCCGTTGGGATCGCGGTCGCGAAAGGCCGTGAGGACGTCCCTGAGCTCCTCCCAGTTCGTCGGCATCTCCAGGCCCAGCTTATCCAGCCAGGTCTGATTGATCCACATGGCGTTTTGCGGGGCCAGCTCCTGAATGGCGGGCAGGGCCGCGATCTTTCCGTTAGGCAGGGTGATGGCCTCCAGCCAGTCGGGATGCTCCTGCAAGAGCGCCCACAGATTCGGCGCGTATTCCTCCAGCAGCGGCCCGAGGTCGATGAGCTGGCCGCTGTCGGAATAGCGGATCAGTTCCGGGGTCGTCAGCGCGGCCTTGAACAGCACGTCCGGCAGCTCGCCGCCGGGCGCAAACATGGCGTCCTTGGCCTTCTGCCACTTCTCCAGGCTGGTGTACTGTTCAAACGTAAAGCTCAGGCCCGTGCGAGCCTGCATGCGGGTAAAAAAGCCGTTGCTGTTCCAATCGTGCGTGCTGCTTTCCCCGTCAAAGCCGGCCATGGTAAAAGTGCCTTCCGCCAGGGCGGCGGGGGCGAGGACCAGCAGACACAGCAAGCAGCACAGGACCCGTCGTAGCATATCGAACTTCCTCCGATTGTGGTGCGTTCGCGCGTGAAAGCCGCGCTTCATCCCCTTCATTATACCTGATCGCCCAGTCTTTGAAAACCTTTTTGGCAAAATTTCAGTCCTGCCAGCGCAGCACCATCTCCACCAGCTCCGCCTCCATGCTCCCGAACAGCTCCGTCTGCGAGCGCCCCGACGCCTCAAAGCCCATGTGCCGATAAAACCCGCGCGCCCGCGCGTTGCCGGCCAGCACCCAAAGGCAGGCGCCCTCGCAGCCGTCCCCGCGCAGCCGCTCCAGCGCGGCTTCCAGCAGCCTGCGCCCGTAGCCGCGCCCCATGGCCTCCGGGCGCAGGTAGAGGCTTATGATCTCGCCAAAGCCCTCCCGGTCCGCCTCGCGCGCATAGCCGATCATCGCCGTTCCCACTGCGCGGCCTTCCTCAAACACCGCCAGAGACGCGGAAGGGTCCGCCCTGAGCATCCCGCTCCAGCGGTCATGTGTCAGCTTTTCCAAAAACGCCTGAGGAAGCAGATCCCGGTAAGACGCTTTCCAGCTCTCCACATAGACCTCGCCCACCTCGTCAAAATCGTCCTGGGCGCACAGCGCCCGCACCGTCGCCATCCTCTTCGCCTCCCCGGCCGGTTTTCCATCATTATAGCATAGGCGGCCAAGCCAGCAAAAGGTCACGCTGGTCATTTCGTTTTCAATATGCTATTATTAGGATAACATTTTTCCCTTAAATAAGGAGGCGCAACTCCCCCCATGTCTTCCTGGTCATTTAAGCGCCACGCGTTGCTTCTGACGGTTTTTTTGGCTGTAGCCCTGTCGTTTTTGTGTGTGCTGTTCTGGTTTGCCTCCGGCCGTCCCGCCCTGGGCCAGCTTCCCGTATGGGGTATTCTCGTCGGTTTTGTGTCCTATGTGCTTTTGTGGGGAGGGCTGCTTGGCGCCATGCGCGTAAGCGGCGTCCGCCTTACGCGCTGGCAGATCGCGGGGATCGCCGTGGCTGTGCTTCTGTCGCTGCTGTACTTTACGCTGGAGATCCATCGCAGGCAATTCATCTATTACTTTGACTACGGTCACTACTATCAAAAGCAGATCGCCTACGACAACTTTTTTGGCATGGGGCTCCTGTCGGGGCTGAAGAACATCTTTGTTCTTGGCGCATATGGGGCCAGCTACGACTATACCAACTATATCTGCCTTTTTGTCGAGCTGCCCTATGTCTTCACTCCAAAGACGGGCGACTGGTATACCCTGTCCTGCTGCGCGGTCATTCTTCCCCCGCTGTTTACCGCGATTGCGGCACTTGCGAGCAAAACCGTTTCCTTGCTTGCCATAAAACGAAGCCGCCTAGCCTATGGGCTTGGTTTCTTTGGCTGCGTGTCCATGCCGCTTGTTTACCGGGCGCTCTCCTACGGACAGCCCGATAACATCGGCCTTATCTTCGTCATCATGATTTTCCTGCTCACCGCTGGCTACTGGTTCGAGCGCGTCCAGTGGTCCCGCTGGTTTCTTTTGCTGGCGTCGGTTTATCTCCTGATCGTCTGCAGGCGCTGGTATGCTTACTGGCTGGTGGCCTATACCGCGTGCTACGCCGTGGCCTGGGCAGCGCGGCTTATCCGCAGCCACGACCGGCGCCGTTGTCTCAAGACTCTGCGCAATGCCCTGGGCTTTCTCCTGCCGTCCATGGGGTTGATTGTGCTTGCGCTGTGGCCCATGCTTCAAGCCATCGTAAGCTATGACTACGCGCTGTACTATGCCGCCTATTCCTCCGGAGGGTTTGTCCCGGAGTTAAAAAGCCAGGCTTCATGGCTGGGCTGGCTCACCTGCTTTATCTTTTCGGTTGGACTTGCCTGGGGAATTGCAAACAAAAAAAGCAGGGGGCTGACGTTTGCCAGCGCCTGCACGTTCCTGCTCAGCCTGCTTCTTTTCACCCGGGTACAGAACATGGGCGCGCATCAGAGCCTGCTGCTTGTGCCCAGCTATTTTCTCTTTGCTGTTCTTGCGGGTGCAGCCATTGCCAGCCTGCGCCCCTCGGCGCTCAGGCGCGCCGGGGCGGCCTTGGCCGCGCTCCTGCTGACGGTCCAACTCGGTTTTAACGCCCTTTCCGGCTATAGCCTGGACAAGCCGTGGCTGGCTCGCTGCTCGCTTCCCACTCCCGACCGCGACGACATCCCTCAGGTGGAGGCATTGGCCCATTGGATCGCTGATAACGTCAATCACGGCGAGATCGCCTACATGATTCCCCACGGATCGCCCTACAATCCCGACGTGTTTCGCAACGCCCTGCTTCCCGACGTGGAAACGCGCGGAAAGCTGGCCTATGGTTCGGCGGTGCTCGGCACCCACAGCTTCCCCACGGAGCTTCTTGAAGCCAAATACGTGCTGACCTGCGAGCCGTTCTGTCCAAACGGCCACGCGGGAAAGATCAACGACGCCTTCCTTGACTATCTGGATCAGGGGGCCTTTGTAGCGGAATGTACTTTCGACATGGGCAACGACTATGTCTTTACCGCTTACCGCCGTCTGCTGCCCGCCAGCCGGGACGAGGTGCTGCACTACCTTCCCTATCTGGAGGAGGAGAACCGTCATTTCCCGGAGATGTTTGAAGGCGTGCTGGAGCGTTATCTGCTCGAGAACGGCCTCTGATCCGCGCCCTCAGTCCAGATACTCCCTGACCGCCCCGACCACGCGGGCGATGTCCTCGTCGCTCAGATAGGGGTGCATGGGCAGGGAGAGGACGCGGGCGCAGGCCTCGAAGGTGTTTGGATAATCCGTGTCCGAGAAATTTCTCTTAGCGTAGGCCGTCTGCTGATGGATGCCGCGGGGGTAGTAGATCATGCTGGGGATGCCCCGCTCCCTGAGGAAGCGCTGCGCCCCGTCGCGCTGGGCGCGGTTGCCAAAAAGCACGGTGTACTGCGCCCAGCTGCTCCCATAGCCCTGCGGGACCGAAGGCAGGTCCACGCAGCCCTCCAGCGCACGGGCGTATTGAGCGGCTGCGGCGTCAAGCGCCCCGAGCTCCCGCTCCCTCAGCGCCCTGAGCTTGGGCAGGAGCACCGCCGCCTGCAAGGTGTCCAGCCGGCTGTTCATGCCGATGCGCTGGTTGTCGTACTTGTCCGAAACGCCCCTGCCGTTGGCCCGCAGGGAGCGCAGAAGCGCGTCCTCCTCCGGGGTGTCCACGAAGATCGCGCCGCCGTCGCCGTAGCAGCCCAGCGGCTTGGCCGGGAAAAAGGACGTGATGGCCGCGTCGCCAAAGGCGCAGGCGTTCGTCTCCCCGATGCGGCCGCCGTAGCCCTGCGCCGCGTCCTCCAGCACCCGCATGCCGTGCCGGGCGGCGATGGCCTCAATGCGCGGGTAGTCCGCCGGCAGGCCAAACAGGTCCACCGCCACCACCGCCGCCGGGCGCAGCCGCCCCTCGGCCTCCACGCGCCGGACGGCCGCCTCCAGCGCATCCGGGTCCATGTTGAACGTATCCAGGCGGATGTCCACGGGGATCATCTCCGCGCCCACCGTCGTGGCGCAGCCCGCGGAGGCGAAGTAGGTGAAATCCGGCGCGAACACCGCGTCGCCCGCTCCCACGCCCCAGAGCATCAGCGTCAGCACCAGCGCGTCGGTGCCGTTTGCGCAAGTGACGCAATGGGGCCGCCCCACGTCCTTGGCAAGCGCGGCCTCCAGCTCGCTCACCTGCTCGCCCAGAATGAAATGGCCCTTTTCCAGGACCGCGGCGATTCCGGCGTCGATCTCGCTTTTCAGCGCGCGGTACTGCGCGCCCAGATCATGAAACTCCATCCGTCATTCGACCTCCCTCAGCCCCTCCCCGTCGGGAAGGAAGCGCCGCCCGCAGTCCGGGCAGCGCAGCTCGCCGCGAAGCAGCGCGCCGCAGGTGCACACAAAGCCGCGCTTGACCGCGGGCACGCCCAGCATGAGCGCGTGCGGCGGCACGTCCCCGGTCACCACCGCGCCCGCGCCGATCATGGCGCAGCGCCCGATGCGGTGGCCGCAGACCACCGTGGCGTTGGCCCCGATGCTCGCGCCGTCCTCCACCACCGTGGGCACAAAGCGCGACCGCCCCTTGGGAAAGAGCGCGCGGGGCGTGAGGTCATTGGTAAACACGCAGCTTGGGCCGCAGAATACCCCGCGGCCCAGCGTGACGCCCTCATAGACGCTGACGTTGTTTTGCAGTTTGCAGCCGTCGCCGATGGTCACATGCTGCCCCACATAGCCGTTCTGGCCGATGGAACAGCCCGCGCCGACCCTGGCGGTGCCCTCGATGTGGCAAAAGTGCCATACCTTCGTGCCCTCGCCGAGCTCCGCGCCCTCCTCCACCACCGCGGTGGGATGGATGTAGGCGCTCACCGGCCAAACCTCCCCTCGAAGTCCGTGGTAGCGCAGTCCGAAAGGGGCAGCGCTACGGGCCTGTGCTCCGCGGCGGAGAGATAGATGGCCAGCACCATTTCCAGCGCGCGCATGCCCGCCCGGCCGTCCACATAGGGTGCGCGGTCCTCCCGGACGGCGGCGATCATGTCGCGGTAGAGGGGCGTATGTCCGTAGCCATAGACGTTGGGCGGGTTCTCGCCAAACTGCATCTTGATGGTGGCGGGATCGCCGCGGCCGTCGCGGAAGTCCCACTCCTCGATGATGTTGACGCTCTTTCCGCCCGCCTTGACGGTGCCGTTCTCGCCAAAGAGGTAGAGCGTCTCCTCGAGGTTGTGCGGATAGACGCTCGTGGTCCCCTCGATCACGCCATAAGCCCCGCCGGCAAAGCGCACGATCGCAAGACCCAGGTCCTCCGCCTGGATGTAGGGATGGGCGAGATTGTCGGTATAGGCCATGACCTCAACCGCCTCGTCGCCCATCATCCAGCGCAGCAGGTCGATGTTGTGGATGCACTGGTTCATCAGCGCTCCTCCGTCCATGGCCCAGGTGCCGCGCCAGGGGGCCTGGCGGTAGTAGTCGGGGCCGCGGTTCCAGCGCACATGCGCCGCGCCGTGCAGCATGCGCCCGAAGCGGTTTTCCTCCACGGCGGTACGGATCTTCTGGATGGACTTGTTGAAGCGGTTCTGGTGGCAGGTGCACAGCTTGAGGCCCCGTGCGTCCGCTTCGTTAATCAGCGCCCGCGCGTCGGCGAGCGACAGCGCCAGCGGCTTTTCGATCATCACGTTCGCGCCCGCCCTCAGCACATCCAGGCCGACCTGCGCATGCAGCCCGCTTTCGGTCGCCACGGCGCAAAGCTGCGGCCTTTCCTCCTCAAGCAGCGCCCGATGGTCCGTATAGCGGCGCACGCCCGCGCGCTCCCGCTCCGAAAGCGGTGCGAGCACGGCCTCCATGCGCTCGGGCACCGGGTCGCACACGGCGCAAAGCGCCAGATCCTCGGCGTTGTTTCGATATGCCGCGATGTGGTTGGGCGCGATTCGCCCGCAGCCGATGAGCGCATAGCGCAGCTTTTCGATCATGCTCTCTCCCCCCGGCTCACAGGACGCGGATGTTGTCGCGCTTTTGGACGTTCTTGAGCGCGTTCTTCGTGTCAAAGATCAGGTCCGCATGCTCGGCCACGAAATCGTAGTCCACGCAGGTGTGGGCGGTGGTCACCACCACCAGGTCCGCGGCGCGCAGCGCCTCCTCGTCCAGCGCGGGGATGCGGCGCTCCTCCCTGCCCTGATAGCGGTATGTCTCCACATAGGGGTCGTAGAAGCTCACCTGCGCGCCGAGCTTTCGCAGGCTTTCGATCACGCGCAACGCGGGGCTTTCGCGGTAGTCGTCGATGTCCTGCTTGTAGGCCACGCCCAGCACCAGCACCTTCGCCCCGTTCATGGCCTTTCTGCGCTCGTTGAGCGCCCCCATGGCGCGCTGGGCGCAGTATTCGGGCATGCGGTCGTTAATAATCATGCTGCTTTCGATCATGGAGGTATGGAAGCCGAACTCCCGCGCCTTCCAGCTCAGGTAATAGGGGTCCAGCGGGATGCAGTGCCCGCCCAGACCAGGGCCGGGATAGAAGGCCTGAAAGCCGTAAGGCTTGGACTTGGCGGCCTCGACGACCTCCCAGATGTTGATGCCCATGCGGTTGCAGAGGATGGCCAGCTCGTTGATGAGGCCGATGTTGACATTGCGGTAGGTATTTTCCAGAATCTTCTCCATCTCCGCCACAGCCGGGCTGCTGACCCGGTGCACGGGCGCCTCCAGCACCGCCTCGTAGAGCGTGGCGGCGATGTCGGTGCACTCGGGCGTCACGCCGCCCACGACCTTGGGCGTGTTTTTGGTCTTGTAGATCGCGTTGCCCGGGTCCACGCGCTCGGGGGAGAAGGCAAGGAAGAAATCCACGCCGCACTTGAGCCCGCTTTTTTCCAAAATGGGGCGGAGCATCTCCTCCGTGGTCCCCGGGTAGGTGGTGGACTCCAGCACGATCAGCATGTCCCTGTGCATGTGCGGCATGATGCTCTCCGCGGAGGAGCGCACATAGCTGATATCCGGCTGCTGATGGCTGTCCAGGGGCGTTGGCACGGCGATGCACACGCAGTCGCAGGAGGCGACGGAGGCAAAATCCGTCGTAGCGCGCAGCATGCCCTCCTCCACGATTTTCTTAAGGTCGCTGTCCACCACGTCGCCGATATAGTTGTGGCCCTGATTGACCAGATCCACCTTGTGGGCCTGCACGTCAAAGCCGATCACATGAAAGCCGGCCTTCGCCTTTTCCACCGCCAGCGGAAGTCCGACGTAGCCCAGTCCGACCACGCCCAGCGTCACGGTGCGTTCGAGGATCTTCTGCTTCAAAACCGACATGCGCTCAATCTCCTTGCCTGTATGCGGAAAGGCGCGAAAACGCGCATTTCCTGATGATCTATGATACTGCACCGCGCCCGGAAAGTCAATCTCCGCCAGTTTCAGAGATAGAGGAAGAAGTCACATTCCAGGCGGCCGTTATAGAGCCTTCGCTTCCTGTCGGCGCGCCGTCCGAAGGCCCGCTCGAAGCCGGGATCGGCGGAGATGGCGCCCAGCTTCCAGCCGGGATGGCGCCTGAGCAGCGCCCCCAGCTCGCGGTAGAGGGCGCGCGCGCCGTCGCGGTCGCTCAGGCGCTCGCCGTAGGGCGGATTGAGCAGGAACACCCCCGGCGGCCCCGAAAGCGAAAGCTCGCGCAGGTCCTGGCGGCGGACCTCAAGCCGCCCCGCAAGCCCCGCCTGACGGATGTGGCGGCCACATAGCTCCAGCGCCTCGGGGTCGATGTCCCCGCCGCCGATGGAAAACGGCGCGTCCGGCCTGCAAGCCGCCTGCGCCTCCTGCCGGATGGCCGCCATGGTCGCCCCGTCCATGAAGGGATAGCGCTCGCAGGCGAAGGCGCGTCTGAGCCCCGGGGCCTGGCCGATGGCCTGGAGCGCCGCCTCGATGAGCAGCGTGCCCGTGCCGCAGCAGGGATCGTAGAGCGGCAAGCCGGGCCGCCAGGGGCTGAGCTCCACCAGCGCGGCGGCCAGCGTCTCGCGAAGCGGGGCCTCGCCGTTCCAGGTGCGGTAGCCGCGCCGGTTGAGCGCCTCGCCGCTCATGTCCAGCGTGATGCGCGCCCGGTCCCGCACCACGGCCACCCCGACGGGGAAGCGCGCGCCCGTCTCGGGCAGGCGTTTTGCGCCCAACCGCGCCATCAGCCGCTCCACGATGGCCTTCTTGCTCACCGCCTGGCAGTCCCGAACGCTCATGAGCTGGCTGCGCACGCATTTGCCGCTCACGAGGATGGCTCCGTCGGGCGCAAGAAAGCGCTCCCAGGGGATGGCCCTGACAAGCTGAAACAGTTCCTCAAAGGTGCGGGCCTCGCCCTCGGCGAGCACCATGAGCACGCGGTCGGCCGTGCGCAGCCACAGATTGGCCCGGAAGGCGTCCGCCAGCTCGCCCTCAAAGCGCGCGCCGCCGTTCTCGGCCGAGGCCGCAAGCCCCATCCGTCTCAGTTCGCCCGCGACCACGCCCTCCAGCCCGAAGGCCGCCGTCGCCAAAAACGTATATGCCATGCCCTTTTTCCTCCCTCTGGGCCGTTTCTGCGCGCATGATTATATCATGGCATGTCCGCCCGGACAAGCGGGCATGCTAGTTTGGCGGGGCCGCGGCCCCGGAAAGGACGGGGTTTGATGCTCTCAGCGTTTCTGGCCGGTTCGGCGGCCTATCCGCTTGTGGAACTATGGTGGCGCGGCCGCACCCATCCGGCCATGGCCCTGGCGGGCGGACTGTCGCTGTCGCTTCTGCATACCCTCAGCCGCACACAAAAAGGCCGCCCCCTCTGGCAGCAGGCGCTGGCGGGCGGAATGATGATTACAGGCGTGGAATACGCGCTTGGCCTTGCGTTTAACCGCCGGCACCAGATCTGGGATTACCGCCGCATGCCCCTCAACCTCGGCGGCCAGATCTGCCTGCCCTTCACGCTGGCCTGGTGCGGCCTGAGCGCGCTGGCGCTGGGCGGCATGCGCCTTCTCCCTCACAGCTCGCGCGAGAGGATCTCCGCGATGTAGCGGCTCGCATGCCCGTCGCCATAGGGATTGGCGGCGTGCTCCATCTCGCGGTAGGCCGCGGGATCGGTCAGCAACTCGCGCACGGCGGCATAGATCGTGTTTTCATCCGTGCCCACCAGCCTGAGCGTTCCAGCCGCCACGCCCTCGGGGCGCTCGGTGGTGTCGCGCATGACCAGCACGGGCTTGCCCAGCGCCGGCGCCTCCTCCTGAATCCCGCCGCTGTCGGTCATGATGAGGTAGGCATGCGCCATGAGGTTGTGGAAGTCCAGCACGTCCAGCGGCTCGATCATGCGGATGCGCTCCTGGCCGTTGAAGCAGGCCGCCGCCATGTCCCGCACCGCCGGGTTCTTGTGCACGGGATAGATCACCTTGAGGTCCGGCGTCTCGTCCACGATGCGCCGGATGGCGCTGAACATCTCCCGCATGGGCTCGCCCAGGTTTTCCCGCCGGTGGGCCGTGAGCAGAATCAGGCGGCTCCCGCGCGCCCATTCAATCTGCGGATGGGTATAATCGGGACGCACGGTGGTTTCCAGCGCGTCGATGACGGTGTTGCCGGTGACGTGGATGCGGCCGTCCGGCTTGCCCTCTTTGAGGAGGTTCTGGCGGCTGAGCTCGGTGGGCGCAAAATAAAAGCGCGAGATGAGGTCCACGGCCTGGCGGTTGAATTCCTCGGGAAAGGGCGAGTCGAGGTTGTAGGTCCGAAGCCCCGCCTCCACATGGCCCACGGGGATGTGCATGTAGAAGCAGGCCAGCGCCGTCACAAACGCCGTGGAGGTGTCCCCGTGCACCAGCGCGACGTCGGGCTTTTCCGCCTCCAGAATGGTTCCAAGCCGTTCCAGGATGTTTACCGTCACGTCAAAGAGCGTCTGCTTCTGACGCATGATCCTCAGGTCATAATGCGGAGTGACATGAAAACATTGCAATATCTGATCCAGCATCTCCCGGTGCTGCCCGGTGACGCAAACCACGGTCTGAAACTCGGGGTGCTTTTCCAGCTCCATCACCAGCGGGCACATCTTGATCGCCTCCGGCCGCGTGCCGAAGATAAGCATGACCTTTTTCATTCGCATCCCTCAATCCGCCTCCCGCGCGGCCGTCATTTACAGGGTATCTCAAGCTGTTTCCAGAGCTCCAGCATGCGCCGCATGCGCCCGGCCGCCTCCCCGCCCTCCAGGGAGGAGCAAAAGGACACCTTGCCGCCGGGGCCGGGTGAAAGAAGGCCCTCCTCCTCCAGCCTGCGCCTGAGCTGGCGCGCGGTCCCGAGATTTCCGTCGATCAGCGGCGTTCCCGGCGGGAAAAAGCCCGCGATGGCGCGGCGCAGGAAGGGATAATGCGTGCAACCCAGCACAACGGCCTTGACCGGCAGGCCGCGCACGGGCGCAAGCAGCCTGTCCAAAAGCCCCTCCACCCGCGGTCCCGAAAGCTCCCCGGCCTCTACGCACTCCATCAGCCCCGGGCACGGCAGAGGCAATGCGTCGCGGCCGTAAAGCTCCATCAGGCGCAAAAATTTGGGCTGCGTCAGCGTCATCTGCGTCGCCATGACCACGATGCAGCCCTCGCCCGGCAATAGCGCCGCGGGCTTGAGCGCCGGTTCCATGCCGATGACGGGCATGTGCAACTCCTGCCTCAGCGGGCCGGCGGCGGCGCTGGTGGCGGTGTTGCAGGCGATGACCACCGCCTTGCAGTCCATGGCGATGAGCTTGTCCACAGCCTGATGGGTGAGGCGGAGCACCTCCGGGGGCTGCTTGTCCCCGTAGGGGATGTGAAGGGTGTCGCCGTAATAGATAAAATTTTCCTCCGGCAGCACGCCCAGCATCTCGCCCAGGGCGCTGATGCCGCCCAGTCCGCTGTCGAACACGCCCACCGGCCGACGATCCAACCTCATCCACCTCCGCCCCCGATTATACCCGCTGCCCTCCTTTTTTTCAAGTCTCCGGGAGCCCTTTGTCTCAGGTCTCCAGCGCCTCCAAGACCGCGTCCGCCAGATACGGCATGGCGGCCAGCACCTCCTCCAGGGTGTTTCGGTTGTTGCCCGCCTCCACCAGCACGCAGCCCACGGCCACATGCTGGTTAAAGCGGCCGCTCTTGAGGCACACGTCCCTACACAGGCCGTCCGCCTGCGCGTTCAGGCAGTCGGTCATGGTCTGGGCGATGGCCAGGTTGGCCTCCCAGTCGGGGCGCTGGTCAAAGCCCTCCGAGGTCTGCCCCTCGCCCTTGCCGATGAGCACCATGAGCTTGGCGGCCTCCACACCGCCCACCGAAACGGTGTTGGGCCCGGTCTGCGACTCGGCGTAGGCGTCGCGGTGCAGGTCGATGTACAGGTCGTAGCGCTCCCCCGCCGCCTGGCGGCCCTGCAGCATCTCCAGCGAGCGCGTGTAGGCGCTGCTGAGGTTGGGCGGCTCAAAAGCCGTGACGTCATGCACCACCTCGATGCCAAGCCCCCGCAGCAGCGCGGCCAGCTCCTCGCCCACGCGCACGACGTTATGCGCGTTGTCGGCGGTGCGCCATTTCTCGGTCTCCTGATAGGGGTCGTCCGGCGTCTGCTCGTAGGCTTCGTAGGTGTGGGTATGATAGATGAGCACGCGCTTGCGCGGGTTCTCCGTCTCGGAGCGCAGCAGGCGGATGGTGAATTGCGCCTCCGGCGTCGCTTCAGGCACGGGCGTCTGGGCAAACAGGTTTTCCGCCACCGTGCCCTCCTGCTGCGCCCACGCGGCCACGACCGCCTCCACAGGCCGGTCCTCCCAGCGCCCGCCGGCGCACACCCCCAGGATCGCCGCCGCCAAGAGGACCGCCAACCTTTTGATCGTCCGCCTGCCGTTCATCCCTTTCACCTCTCCCGCAAGGATATGCTATCCATGAATGTAAGTATGCAGCGTATCGGGGTCCACCTCGGGCTGAAGGGCCTGATTGATGCCGTCGCTGAGCAGCGAAGCAACGTTGAGCACCAATTCGTCAATCTCCCTTGGGGTGACGACCATATCGCCCAGAAACCCCTCGGACACCTGTCTGAGAAGCTCCTCCGCCGCCGCCTCATGCCCGCCCGCGAACAGGCCGTATTCGTCGATCAACCGCGCCATGGCGTCGCGGGCGATGGTGGAGGCGTACACCACCATCGGCACCCCCACGGCGATCACCCGCACGCCCAGCGTCTCCTCCGTCAGCCCCAGCCGGTGGTTGCCCACGCCGCTGCCCGGCTCAATGCCCGTGTCGGTGATCTGCACGGTGGTACAGATGCGCTCGCTCTCATACGCCGCCAGCGCGTCGATGGCGATGACCGCCGCGGGCCGCACATGCCGCACCAGCCCCCGGCACAGCTCCGCCGTCTCGATGCCCGTCAGGCCCAGCACGCCCGGCGCGATGGCGCTCACGCCCCGAAGCCGGCCGCGCAGCTCCTCCGCCACGGCCTGCCTGAGATGCCGTGTCACCAGCATCCGCTCCACCACGCGGGTCCCCAGCGCGTCGGCGGTGACGTTTCGGTTGCCCAGCCCCACCACCAGCACCTCGCCCTCGCGGGGCAGGAGGCTTTTGACCCCCTGCGCGACCAGCGCGGCCAGCAGCTTCTGGGTGTGCGCATCGCACCGGGGCAGATCCCGGTACTCCAGGGTGATGTACTCCCCCGTGTGGCGGCCCAGCAGCTCCGCCGCGCGTTCCTTCTCAATGCGGATGCGGGTATGCGTAATGCCGCCCATATGATGCGTGCTCACGCGCACGCCCTCCACCCGTCCGCCGCCTTCGCCGATGCACTCCATGGCCAGATCCGTCCGAAAACCGCGCATGCCTCTCTCCCCCATCCTTGTGGAAAGGCGCGCACAAAAAAGCCGCGCACGCCATCTCCTGCGGAAATAGCATGCGCGGCTTTGGGCAAAACATGCATCAGCCCTCGTAGTGAAGCGCCTCGATGGGGCGCAGCTTGCTGGCCTTGTTGGCCGGGTACATGCCGAAGACCACGCCGATAAAGACCGAAAAGGCGATGGCCATCCAGGCCACGTTGACGGGAATGGTGAGCGTCATCTCCAGCACCGGCGCCAGCGCCTGCACCGCGCCGACCGAAATGACCAGGCCCAGCAGTCCGCCCATGAGGCTGACGACGAGCGACTCGATGAGGAACTGCGTCAGGATGTTGCTTCGCGCCGCGCCGATGGCCTTGCGGATGCCGATCTCGCGGGTGCGCTCGCTGACGCTGACGAGCATGATGTTCATGATGCCGATGCCGCCCACCAGAAGGGAAATCGCCGCGATGCCGCCGAGCATGAGCGTAAGGGTGTTGGTGGTTTCGCTGAGGGTGGAGAGCATCTCGGTCTGGTTAAAGACGCTGTACTGGGTGCCGTAGGAGCGCGTGTTGTAGTTTTCAAACGCCTTTTCCAGATAGCTTTCCACCGCCGCCTGCGCCTGCTCGACCTGGGAGGAGGAGGCTGCGGAAACATAGAACGAGGAGATGGAGGTCTGGTTGGAGAGGCGCTGGGCGAGCGTAAAGGGGATAAGGATCTGGTTGTCGTTGCTGCCCGAGGCGCTGGAGCCGACCTCCTCCAGCACGCCCACCACCGTGAGCGTATAGCCATTTAAGGAAAACGTTTCGCCCACGGCGTGGGTCGTGCCGTACATCTCCGTGGCCGCCTCCGCGCCGATGACGGCCACGAAGCTGCGGTTGTCGATGTCGGGCTGCTGAAGAAAGCGGCCCTCGGCCACGGTCCAGTTGCGGATGCTCTCATAGCCCGGGGTGGTGCCCTGCACGACCCCGTCGTCGTAGGTCGCCGCGCCGGCCTTGACGGTACCGCTGACGCTGGAGATGGGCGCGACATAGGAGATGGCTTCGTTGAGCGCCAGCTCGTTGAGGCCGTCCAGGTCCAGGGGGTTCATGCGCCGGGCGTTGATGTTGGCGGTGATGAGGTTGGTGCCCATGCCCTCGATGCTTTCGACCACGGAGCTGTTGGCGCCCTGGCCGATGGAGACGAGCACCACGATGGCCACCACGCCGATCACCACGCCGAGAATCGTCAGAAACGAGCGCAGCTTGTTGCCCGCGATGGCCTTCACGGCCATCTTAAAGGACTGGTAGATCATCCTGTGGCACCTCCTGATTCTCGTAGAGATGGCCGTCCTCGATGCGGATCACCCGCTCGGCGCAGCGGGCCACCTTGGGGTCGTGCGTGATAAGCACGATGGTGTTGCCCGCCTCGTGCAGTTCATGGAAGATCTGCAAAATCTCCCGCCCGGTCTTTTTGTCCAGGTTGCCGGTGGGCTCGTCGGCCAAAATGAGCGAGGGCTTGACTGCAATGGCGCGCGCGATGGCGCAGCGCTGCTGCTGGCCGCCGGAGAGCTGCGCGGGTCTGTGCTTCAGCCTTTCTCCCAGCCCCACCCGCTCCAGCGCCTCGCGGGCCGCGCGGCGGCGCTGGGAGGCGCCCACGCCCTGATAGATCATGGGAAGCTCCACGTTTTCCTGCGCCGAGAGCTTGGGCAGGAGGTTGAAGCCCTGAAAAATGAAGCCGATCTGCCGGTTGCGGATGCGCGCGAGCTGACGCTCGCGGTACTTCTGGATGGGCTTGCCGTTGAGGACATAGCTGCCGCTGTCAGCGGTATCCAGGCATCCGATGATGTTCATCAGCGTGCTCTTGCCGCTGCCGGAGGGGCCGATGATGGCCACGTATTCCCCCTCGTCCACGCGCAGGGAAACATGGTTGAGCGCATAGATCGTCTCACCGCCCAAGGTATAGCGCTTGACCACATCCGTCATATCAATCATGCCGCTGCGCCTCCTCAGTTGCCGCGCGTGCGGTCGCCGCCTGCCGGCCCGCCCGCGGGCGCCGCCCCGCCGTCAAAGGCGCCGCCAGGCATCCCGCCGCCGAAGTCCATCATCATGCCGCCGCCCATGCCGTTTTCACGGCTGTCGGTGGACGTGCTGGCCTCGCGGGTGATGAGCACCACGTCGCCTTCGCTCAGGCCGCTCAAAACCTCGGCATAGTTTTCGTCGCTCAGTCCCGTTTCCACGGTCGTGCGCACGCCCGGCTCGCCGTCTGCGGCCGCGTCGCTCTTGAGCCACACGTAGCTTTCCCCGCGCGAGGTGTTCAGCGCCGTGATGGGCACCAGGAGCACATTTTCCCGCTCCTCGACCAAAATGGTGGCGGTTCCGTTCATGCCCAGCTTGAGCCGCTCATCGCCCTCCACGGTCAGGGTCACGTCATATACCGTCACGCCGCTGGTCGCCGTGCCGATCTGGCTGATCTTGCTGACCGTGCCCGCATAAGTCGTGTCGGTGATGGCGTCCATCGCCAGCTCCACGTTCTGCCCCACGGCCACGCTGGTGATATCCAGCTCATCTACGCTGACGACCATCTCCTTCTCGTCCCCGACGTAGAGGGAGACCAGCACCGTATCGACCGCCTGCTCGGTCGCCGAAGGCGTCACGATGGAGGCCACGATACCGTCCTGAGGCGCGCAGATGACGCCCGCGTCCCTGAGCGCCCGCATTTCCTTAAGCTGCGCCGACTGCTGGGCGCGCGTCTCCACCAGCGCCTGATAGCTGTCGCTGACGGGTACGTTGATGAGGTAGCAGATGCGGTTGCCTTCCCACTTGCGTGCGTCGGGCTCGATAAAGACGCTGTGGATGTAGCCCTTCTCTGAGGTGGTCAGCTCATAGGGCATGTGGATATGCGCTTCCGCCGTGCCAAGGCTCGTTCCCTTGTAGGCGATCTCCACCTCGCCGCCCTCGGTCCCGTAGGCGTCGGAGAAGGTGATGGTCGCCATCCCGTCCTCCAGCGCGCGCACCGTGCCGTCGAGGGTCACGCGGCCGACCTTGACGGTGACCGTGGTCTCGATCTCCCAGTCCTCCAGGGCCGGGAATTCCACGTACATCCAGCCGTCCAGCGAAAGCAGCGCAATGCACCCGTATTGCTCCATCACGTCCTGGATATAGGCGCCCTCGGTGATGTAGACCTCCTTGACCCGGCCGTACTGGGGCATCTTGAGGTAGGTGGTGGACGAATAGCTCTCCGCCAGTGAGGCGATCTCGCTCTCGGTGGTCTCAAGCTCGGTTTCCAGCGTCTCAATGGTGGTTTGCAGGGCGATAGCGTCAATGCTCAACAGCGGCTGGCCGGCGGTCACGGTATCGCCTGCCTCCACCAGCGAGTCCGTCACCGTCACCGCATAATCCAGCGCCACATCGTCCGTCTGACTGATGGAAAGCGTGCCTGTGCCTGTCACCGTCTTGGAGAGGGAGCCCGTAGAAATGGGATATTCCGTATATGTGCTGCCGGCCGGGGCCTGCGTCGCCACAGCCTGGCGCGACAGGTAATACCTGTACCCGAAAAATCCGACGGCCGCCAGAACCACCACTGCCGCCAACGTCTTGAGGACCTTTTTCATGGGAAAAACCTCCTGCCATCAGGCATGCTTTTTGCTGCCGTCTTATGGTATCGGTCCTATCTTTGCAACGCATGACGGTTTTGTGAAAGTTTCGTGTTGAAACAGATGCGGAAAATGGCAAAAAAACGCCCCGGCAGGATGCCGGGGCGCGAGGCCTAGCGCATGTTGTCAATCAGCCATTGCATCAGCTTGGCGGTGTTGTCCAGGTTCCCGCCGTTGGCCAGAAGGCCCATCACCATACCCTCGGGGACGATGCCGTAGGCCTCCAGCCCCATCAGGGAATCCACGGGAATTCCCATAAGATACTTCCTGCCCGTCTCCGGGTCGGTCACATAGCCCGCGGAGAGATCCATGTCTCCCGTGGACAGCGCCCCGCTTTCGATATAGGGCGTCAGATCCGCCAGGCCGCCGCCGGAGGCGAGGTTTTGGAACTGCTCTCGCTCAAGCATGTACAGATCGCCCTGTCCGGCGCTGGACCACACCAGCAGCTGCATGTCGCCGTAGGTCTGATCGTAGACGATGGTGGTGAAGGTAACCTCCTCCATCTCCGGAAAGAGCTGCAACCGCAGCTCCTCCAGCAGCGCGTCCAGCTGCGCCTGCGCCTCCATGCTCACCGCGCCCTGACAGTACCATTCGACCTTGAGCGCCTCGGGACTGCGATAACGGGTGGTGGTATACAGCAGGTTCCACCCGAAAATCGCCAGCCCGATCAACAGCGCATACTGCCACCAGCCGTAATGAAAATGGGTACGGATGCGTTCCCGGGTAATGGGCAGCCTCATGATATCTCACCTTCCAGCTCAGGCGCGCACGCCAGAAAATCGCCATGGAAGCACTATACCGCCATGGGCGACGGATGTCAAGGGCAAGCGGCGGACCAAAAGCGGACGCGAGCATATGCTGCCTAAGGGAGCGTATTCCCGAAGGAGGTAACACGCATGGGTGTTACTAATTCAAACAAGGTTCTCAGCGCGGACCGCATCGCCTGCGACGGTTCTTTGCGCGTCACGCTGGCGCTGACGGCAGCGCCGGATATTCTCACCAATCCCACCGATATCGTGCTGGCGCTTGACCGCTCCGGCAGCATGGCGGGCACTCCGCTGGCCAATGTCAAGCTGGGCGCCAGGAGCTTTATCGACATCATCGAAAAGGCGACGGACGGCTCAGGGCAGATCGGCTCGGGAAGCCGCATCGGCATCGTCAGCTTCGCCAGCACGGCAACCGCCGACACGCAGCTCATCACCTCTGTCGACGCGCTCAAAGCCGCTGTGGACGCGCTGAGCGCGGGCGGAAATACCAACCATACCGACGCCTTCAGCAAGGCGATGCAGCTGTTTGATCCGGCTTCCGGCAACGCGCGGGTCATCGTGATGTTCACCGACGGCAACACCACCACCGGCGCGCCGCCCGCCCCCGTGGCCGCGGCGGCCAGGGCGCAGGGCATCGTGATCTACTGCATCGGCCTGATCGGCTCCGACGGCCTGGATGTCCAGGCGCTCAACGAATGGGCCACCGATCCAGACGCGTCCCACGTGGCGATAACGCCCGATGCGGCGGATCTGGAAGCGCTGTTTGCGGAGCTCGCGGCCAACATCTCCAAGCCGGGCGCCACCGACATCGTCATCGATGAGGTCCTCAACCCCGACTTCGTCATCACCAGCCTGCCCTCTCCCAGCCGTGGCACGGCCGAGCAGCTGGACGCCCATTCCATCAAATGGACCATCCCCGCCCTGGGCGTAATGGCGGGAGAGAGCGCCTCCCTGGAGTTCTTTGTCCGTCATGTCTCCCAGGAGCCGGGCGAAAAGCTGGTCAACGCCTCCATCACCTATTCCGACGCGGAAGGCAACGTGGTGATCTTCCCCAAACCCAAGGTCATGGTCGATTGCGACGTGGTCGTCCAGCCCGATCCCTGCCCCGTCCCTGTGGAACTGAAGGCCGAGGGCTGCGCGGACTCGGTCGTTGTGGACATGGGGGACGTCTCGCTCTCGTCTCAGGGGCGGATTCTTCAGCTGGATGTGACGGTCAAAAACGTCTGTCCCGGAAAGCGCGTGGCGCTGGCCGCCATTTTGACCGAAGTGGACGAAAACGGCATGGAGCATCAGCGTGGCATGAAGGTGATGACCCTTCCCGCGCACGATCAGCCCTCCTGCCGGGACGTGCTGGTCAAATGCATCAAGTTCGTGGTCCCGGAGGATCTGGACGTGTCGGGCGGCTCGCCCACCTCCCTGTGCAATCCGCGCAGTTTCAAGGCGCGCTTCCTGGCCAACGCGATCGACACCGACTACCGCTGCTGTGAGGGCGTCCTCACCGATTGACGCAAAAGGCCCGCCGCTTTTACAAGCGGCGGGTACATATGAGAGGCCTCAGACATGGCCCGTGCGGGAGGCGCCCTGCGGCGGCCCGTCGATGCGCACCTGCGCGACGCTGCCGCCCACGCTGACCTCCATGCGCGCCTCCAGGCCCGCGTCCCGCATCTGCTCCACCACGCCGCGGATGGCGTTGACATACAGGCGGTAGTCGCGGATGAGCGGCTTGATATGCCTTCCGCCCGCCATGGGCACGGGCATGCGGGAGAGCACGTCGCTCACCAGCCGCTCCGTATCCGGCACGCTCAGCCCCTCGTCGATGACATGCCTGAGCACGCGAAGCCGGCCCTGCACGCCCGGCACCCGCAGGAGCGCCTGCGCATATCCCTCGCACAGCCCGTGCGCGCACAGCATCGCCGCCACCTCGTCGCCCAGGTTAATCAGGCGCAGCTTTTTGCGGATGGTCGCAGGCGTGCGTCCGATGCGCGCCGCCAGCTCCTTGGGTTCCATCCCGGCGGAAAGCAGCGCCCGGTACTCCGCCGCCTCGTCCAGATAGTGCAGGCTCCCGCGCATCAGCCGGTCCAGAAGGCGGGCCACCCGCCGCTCCAGGCACTCTGCCGGAAACGTGACCGCGTCCACGCAGGCCTGTCCCGCGTCGCGCATGCGCCTGAGCGTATTGAGCCCCCCGATCAGCGTATAGCGCCCGTCCGGGCGCTGTGCCAGAAGCACCTCGCCGTCCGGCGCGTCCTCGGCGCTTTCTTCCCAGGGCTCCACGATCTCACCGATGGGGACCCATCGTACCTGATTGGCCGCCGCTTGCATCTAACGGCCTCCTTTGCTCTGCGGATCGGACGCGCCCGGAGGCCTCTCATGCCCTCCCCCTTGACATGCGGTGCCCGTCGGGCGCGCCCATGCCTGTGTGATTCCTCCCGGCGGCGCCGGTTTCCTGCCGCGGGACGGGTGGAACCGTTCGACAGAAAAAGCGGGGCGCGTCCGCCGCGGGACGCGCCTTGAAGGGCTTTTTGCCGTTTGTTATGCTTTTTTGTCCTCCGCGCCCAGCGGAGCGCGGCCGGGCGTGCCGGCTTTTCGGGGATATTGTCGAACGGTTTTTGCCTCCTTGCGGCAGACGATCACCACATGCCGCCAGTCCGGCCGGCCCGGGACCTCCACCGCCAGCGCCTCGGGTACGCCCCCGCCCACCAGACGCGCGGCCCGCGCTCCGCCAGCCAGCTCCTCCGTGGCGGAGGGTCCCTTGTAACACAGCATGCGCCCGCCCACCGCCACAAAGGGCAAAAGCAGCTCGCACAGCACCGGCAGCGGGGCAACCGCCCGCGCCACCGCCAGATCAAAACGCTCGCGCAGCGCCGGGTCCCGCGCGCCATCCTCGGCACGGGCATGGATCACGGACACGTTTTCCAGCCCCAGCGCTTGTGTCACCGCCCTAAGAAAGTTCACCCGCTTGCCCAGCGCGTCCAGCAGCGTCACCCGCAGGTCCGGCCGCGCGATGGCCAGCGGCAGGCCGGGAAACCCCGCGCCGCTGCCCACGTCGATCACCCGTGCGCCAAACCCAAAGGCGCCCTCCAGCCGCAGGGGCGCGAGCGAATCCATGTAATGCCGGTCCAGCGCCACCGAAAAATCCGTATCCCCCGTCAGGTTCATCCGCTCATTCCAGTCGCACAGCATCGCATGATAGCGGGCAAGCCGCTCAGGCGTGCCGGTATCCGTCCCGGCGCCAAGGACGGCCAGGCGTTCCTCAAAGGCCCGCTTCCACGCCTCGTTCACAGCTTCAGCCCCAGGTATTTGATGCCCCAGTATTTCACCCATGCCAACGCCTCGCGCATATGATTTTTCAGCCAGTAGTTCCATTCCGGGCGGCACAGGCTGCCCGCGCCCTGAGCCTGTAGCCCCGCGTCGCGCGCGATGGCCAATGCGCGCGGCAGGTGATAGTCGCTGGTGACGATCAGCGGTTTTTCGCATCCCTTTTGGCTGAGAATCTCCCAGGCGTTTCGGATGTTCTCCTTGGTATCCGCGCTGTAGGGATCGCTGATGACGTGCTCCTCGCTCAGGCCTTCGCTGATGAGGATCTCGCGCATCACATCGCCCTCGGGCGCCGGCTCCTGTCCGCCCTGCCCGCCGGTGACGACCATGTAGCAGGGGTTTTTCTCATAGTATTCCTTCGCCTTGTCCAGCCGCCAGCGAAGCTGCACCGAAGGCTCGCCCGAGGGCAGCACCTGCGCTCCCAGGACGATGATGCTGTCATAGTCCGTCGGTTCCGACACGTTGACCTCCCAATAATACACCAGTCCGATCAGCGCGGCGTAGCATACCGCGCCGGCCGCAGCCAGCCACAGCACCGCCAGCAGCGCCTTGAGCGGCCAGCGGCGCTTTCTTTCCGTCTGCTTCATGCGTTCGTTTCCATTTCCTTTCGTTTCCTGACCAGCTTGGCGCGGATGAGCGTCTCTCCTGCCGAATCGGCCACGCGGGAAACGATCCTCCCATACTGCTGCTCCCGGATGATGAGTCCGCAGCTCGCCATGCTCAGCGTTTCATTGCCCGCGACGATGATGTGGTCCGCCATCGCCACGCCGATCTTGCTGAGCATCACGCCCAGCTCGCGCGTGACCTCCACGTCCTGCATGGACGGTATGGGCGAGCCGCCCGGGTGGTTGTGGCACAGGACCACCGAATGGGCGTTATGCCTGAGCACAGCCTCGGCCACAAGGCGGGGATAGGCTGCCACCTCATCAATCGAGCCGCGCGAGATCATCTCGTCGGCAAGCAGGCGCATCTCGCCATTGAGGCATACGACATAAAAGTGCTCCAGCCGCAGGCCGCGAAGCAGCCGAAGGGCGTGCTTTTCGGCCATCCGATGGTTGAGTATGGGCTCGCCAGAATTCTCCCGGCTCTGCTCCAGCCTTCTCGCCGCATGGCTGAACAGGCTCAAAAGCGTGGCCGCATACTCTCCCACCCCCTCGACCTTGACCAGGTCCGCCACCGGTGCCTCCAAAACGCCGTGCAGCGTTCCGAAATGGTTGATGAGCTTGTGCGCCAAAGGGTTGACGTTGCGCTGCGGAATGGCATAAAACAGCATCAGTTCCAGCACCTCATGGTCCGCAAATCCGTTGAGCCCATGGGCCTGAAACCGCTCCCGCATCCGCTGCCTGTGACCCGCATGCTCGCCCGCCATGCACGCCCCTCCCGTCAAATTGCTGATGGATTAGTATAGCATAAAAATCCCTTTTTGTACAAACGGACGCCGGTCATTTTGTAACAAGTGCCCCGCCGGGCGGCGCGGCGGCAAAAAAACGCATCCGGGGGGTTTAATCCACGCGAAGCATGATGTATAATAGGTAGTAGTATACGTATTCATCGCGGCAGGGAGGGGAACCGATGCAGACCTTATGGGCACAGATCCAGACCGTGCTTTGGAACGTGTTCAACCGCCCCACCATCGCCGATGTCCTGGACATCCTCATCGTGGCTTTTCTGCTCTACGAGCTGCTCATGCTCACCAAGGAGACGCGCGCCAGCGCCGTTCTCAAGGGCCTGGTCACGTTGGTCGTGGCGAGCTGGGTCAGCGATCTTCTGGGCCTGACGGCCCTTAACTGGGTGTTGCTCAACGTGGTCAACAACGGCGCCGTGGTGCTGGTAATCCTCTTTCAGCCGGAGCTGCGCAAGGCGCTTGAGCAGCTTGGCCGTGGCGCCATCCACAAAACCGCCGTCTCGGCCGACCTGGAGGAAAGCGGGCACATCGTCAACGAGATTACCAACTGCCTGCTTACCCTCAGCCGCCGCCGCGTAGGCGCGCTGATCGTCATTGAGCAGCGCATCGGCCTCAAGGATGTCATCGAAACCGGCACCTCCCTCAATTCTCAGATTTCCGCCGCACTTCTGGAAAACATCTTTGAACCCAATACGCCGCTGCATGACGGCGCGGTGGTCATCCGCGGCACGCGCATCATGGCCGCGGCCTGCATCCTGAGCCTGAGCGAGGGCAAGGGCATCAGCCGCGAGCTGGGCACGCGCCACCGTGCGGCGCTGGGCGTCACGGAGACGACCGACGCCATTTCCCTGATCGTCAGCGAGGAGACCGGCACCATCTCCGTGGCGCGCAACGGCCGCCTGACCCGCCATCTGGACCGCGCTGCGCTTGAGGACCTGCTTTTGTCCATCTACCATCAGAAGGAAACGGGCCTGTGGTCCACCCTGATGGAAAAGACCAAGCGCCGGAAAGGAGGCGCCCAATGAATACCGAACCCAAAAAGGCCGCCGACCAGCCCCGCCCCAGCATGCGCAAGGCGCTCAAGGGCGCCCCGCGCCGCTTCTGGCGCCTCATTTATCACAACTGGCCCTGGAAGCTGCTGGCGCTGTTCCTGGCCCTTTGCCTCTG
Source organism: uncultured Eubacteriales bacterium (assembly GCA_944333375.1). Next base: position 15,893 of record CALVKX010000003.1, on the reverse strand, counting down.
GGCTGGCCTGATTACCCAGGACCCCACCCTTACGCGCGAGCGTGTGTTTACGGACGTATCGGTCAGCGTTGTGGGGGCCGACACCCTGCGCCGCAACAGCGGCCTCATCGTCCTTTCCGGGCTGGAGGATGAAAACCTCACCGTCCGCCTGCGCGTGGATGTTCCCCAGCGCGAGTACAACACCGTCACCGCCTCCAACTATAACCCCCGCGTCGATCTCACCCGCATCACCGAAGCCGGGGAGCAGACGCTCAGGATCAACACCACCTCCACCTCCACCTATGGAACGGTCAACAGTTTGTCGCCCGAATCCATCACCGTGGTCGTGGACGAGTATGTAACCAACTATCGCGTGCCCGTGTCCGTCAATATTGTCGGAGATTACCCCGACGGCTATTATGGTACGCCGATCTCGCTGGACCCCTCGGCCGTGACCCTCAGCGGTCCCCGCAGCCTGGTGGATCAGGTGGTTCGCGTCTATGTGGATTTTGACGTATCCAGGCTGGCCGCGCAGGAGGGCTCGGTGCGCACCGCTTTGCCCATGCGCTTTGTCACCGTCGACGGCGAGACCGTCGAGAGCGATCTTCTGGAGGTCACCAGCGCGGACGTGGTCCTGCGCACCATCACGGTCGAGCAGGAGCTCTATCCCGTGCGCGAGGTTGCGCTCTCCATGAACGGCCTGATTGAGGGCTCTCCCGCCGAGGGATATCATGTGGTCAACGTGACGGCCAATCCCTCCAGCGTGCTGGTGGCGGCGCCCGAAAGCACGCTGGATCTGCTAAGTACGCTTTCCGTGAGCGCACCCGTGGATGTGACGGGGCGGACGGAGTCCTTCTCGGTTGAGCTTGAGCCGCTATGGCCCGCGGATGTGGTCCATATGAGTTCGGATGTCGTGACGCTGACGGTGGAGATCGAGCCCATCATGGTTTCGCGCACCTTTGACAGCGTCAAGCTGTTTGCGCGCGGCGCTTCCAGCGGCTTGTCCACGGGGCTGAGCATCAAGACCCTCTCCATGGTGGTCACCGGTCCGCAGCTCGTCATGAACGGCCTGCGCGGCGCCGATATCGTCGCCTATGTGGATGTCACGGGGCTGGAGGCCGGCACCTATGAGCTGCCTGTGCAGCTTCATGCGGAAGGCGTTGACATGACCGGAATGGCCTTCGTCGCCACGCCCTCCACCGTTACGGTGACCATCAATTAGCGAAAGGAGCCGGTGAATGAGCGGCTTTGCCAATGCGATTCTGACCCTGCTGCTGAGCTGGATGCGCGTGCTAGTCAACGATCTGTGGACCCTTTTCTCCAGCGAGGACGGCAGCGCGCTCTATCGCTTTCTCGCAGCCAACTGGAAGGTCGTGGTGGCCGTCCTGTGCGTTGGCGGCTTCGTGGTGGACCGCATCATCTATCTGATCCGCTGGCGGCCGTATTATGTGTGGTCCACCAAGCTGGGCCGCCTGCGCCGGACGCGCAGGGAGGGCCCGGAGATTCCCCAGGCGCCGTTTGAGCAGTCTCTCGTCGGTGAGGAAACCGCGCCTGAGGACGAAACGATGTTCTACCCTCCCGCCGGTACGCAAGTTTTTGCGCCTGTGGCGACGGATTTCGCGCCTCCCTCAGCCCCCGCGGCGCAGGAGACCCTGCGCTACGCGCCGCTGGAGCAGGGGCCGGTTTTTGTGCCCGAAGCCCCGCCCATGGAAGATTTGGACCCCGTTTTCGACGACACGGAGGACGTATGGGCGCAGGGGGACGCGCTGGTGCGCCCCCTGTGGGACAACCCGGCCGAAGGCATGGACGCCTCCTTCGGCGCGCCCAAGCCCGAGCCCATCCAGGCCATCCGCGACATGCAGGCGGGCTTTGCCCGACCCCTGCCGCCGGAGGAGCTCTATGCCCCGCCTCCCGTTCCCCCGCCCGCGGAGCCGGCCGACGCGCCGGTGCATCCCGGGCTGGACGCGGATGCGTTTGAGCGCTTCGGCCTAACCCAGCCGCCGGAGTCCCCGGAGGATGCCGCGCCCCGGGCCCGCGCCGTGATGCATGCCCCGGCGTTCCATCCCTTTACCATGCGGCAGGACGCCGCGCCCGTCCAAAGCGGCGGTGCGCTCAGGCGGCTGGCCAAGAGGGCGCGCGATTTGATGGGCGTGGAGGATGAGCAGCACCGTCCCACCATTCATGACCTGCAATCCACTGTGGACGTAACGCAGGCCTTTCACGAGCCCGTCTATCCAAAGCGCAACGACCGGCAAGGCGGTGAGGAATGATGCTTCCCCTGGACAGGCGCTATACGGTGCTGGTGGGCAACTACGGAAGCGGCAAGACGGAACTGGCCATCGCCATCGCACGGGCGCAGCGCCGCTGCTGCCAGGGCCGCGTAGCGCTGGTGGATCTGGATATCGTCAATCCCTATTTTCGAAGCGCGGAGCAGCGCCCGCTGCTGGAGGCGGAGGGCATTGAGGTGTTCATGCCCTCCTTTGCCATGTCCACGGTGGACATCCCCGCGCTGCCCGCGCAGATTCAAGCGGTGTTTGAGCAGCCCTTTGCGCATGTCGTCATCGACGTGGGCGGGGACGATACCGGGGCCACGGCGCTGGGCCGCTACGCGCCCTATACCGGCGCCCTGCGAAGCGAGATGGAGGTCCTCTACGTCGTCAACCCATGCCGCCCCCTCAGCGCGGCCGTGGAGGACATCGTCGATCTTTTTCGCCTCATCGAGCGCCAGGCGCGTCTGACGCCCGACCATCTGGTCAACAACGCCAACCTCCAGGAGCAAACCACCCCGGAGGTCCTGCTGGCCGGTCAGGCCCTGGTGGACGAGGCGGCCCGGGCGCTGTGTTGTCCCGTAGGCATGATCGCCGGCCGTGCACGCCTCAGGGACGCTCTGCCCGAGGCGCTCCGGCCCCTGTTTTTTTCCTTTGAACCGATCATGAAGCCGGATTGGCTGGTGGATTCCCTATGAGCCAGGCCCTGCCGCCCGCCTTTGTGTCGCGCATGCGCGCCCAGCTCGGAGACGAGGCCGACGCTTACTTCGCCGCGCTGGAGCAGCCCTTCCAGCGCGGCCTTCGCCTCAACCCGCAAAAGCCCGTTTCCCCCGATGCACTCGCGGCCACCGGCGCCGTGGGAGACCCCGTCCCCTGGTATCCCGATCTGGGGCGGTATCTGCCGCTGGAAAGCGCCGCCGGGGCCGACCCTCTGCATGAGGCGGGCGCCTACTACCTTCAGGAGCCCAGCGCCATGGCGCCGGTGAGCGTGCTCGCCCCACGGCGCGGCGAACGGATTTTGGATCTGTGCGCCGCCCCCGGCGGCAAGAGCACCCAGATCGCCGCCGCTTTGGATGGAAGCGGGCTTTTGGTCTGCAACGAGCCGGTGCCCTCCCGCGCCAGAATTCTCAGCCGCAACCTCGAGCGCATGGGCGTGGGCAACGGGCTGGTGGTCAGCGCCCAGCCGGAGGCGCTCGCTGCGCGCTGGCCGGGTTTGTTCGACGCCGTGCTGGTAGACGCGCCGTGCAGCGGGGAGGGCATGTTTCGCCGCCACCCCGAGACGCGCGCCGAATGGAACGAGGCTTCCCCGGCGGGCTGCGCCACGCGGCAGCGGCATATTCTCAGCTGTGCCGCCGGCATGCTGCGCCCCGGCGGGCGCCTGGTGTACAGCACCTGCACGCTCAGCCCCGAGGAGAACGAAGAGACGGTGCGTTGGTTCCTACAATCCTTCCCGGCCTTCTCCCCGCGGCCCTTCTCCCTGGCGGGCATGGCCGCCCCGGAGGGCATGCTCAGGCTCTATCCGCACCGGGTTCGCGGCGAGGGGCACTTCATCGCCTGCCTGACCAAATCCGGCGAGGCGCCCGCGGCGGACCTGCTGCGTCCCGCCGCAGAGCGCCTGTCTCCGCCCTCCCCGCCTCTGCGCGCCGCCTTTGCCGCCTTTGCCGCCCATCTGACGGGGCTGCCGGATGCCAACGCGCAGTTTGGCGACGTGTTGATTGCCGCGCCCGACCTGCCGCCGCTGGATCACCTCCGCGTGCTGCGCGCAGGCGTGCAGCTCGGCTTGCTCAAAGGCCGGGTCTTCGTGCCCGACCACGCGCTGGCCATGGTGCTTTCGCCCGCCTGCGGCCTGCCGTGCGTTGCGCTTTGCCGCGCCGACGCGCTGCGCTACCAGCGCGGCGAGGCGCTTCCCGTGTCCGAATCGCTGGCCGGCTGGGCGCTGGCCGTCTATGAGGGGCTTGTGCTGGGGCTTGGCAAGGCCAGTGGCGGACAGTTGAAAAACCACTATCCCAAGGGCCTGCGCAGGCCTTGAAGCGAAGGAGCAGAGCATGGAAACCATCCGCTTGAAGGGCATCGACCTGCCGGTATCCCGCCTGTGCGCGGGCGGCTGCCCCGCCGGGGAATACGGCTGGGGCCAGGTCGATCATGCCCAGATTCAAGGCGCGCTCCGCAGCGCCTACGAATCGGGCATCAACTTTTTCGATACCGCCGACACCTACGGCCTGGGCCGTTCGGAAATCAACGTCGGCCAGGCCCTGCACGACGTGCGCGACCGGGTGGTCATCGCCACCAAGTTCGGCGTGCGGGTGGAAAACGGCCGCACCTTCTACGACAACAGCCCGGCGTATATCGACCGTGCGCTCGCCGCCAGCCTGGAGCGCCTGTCCACGGACCACATCGATCTCTATCAGGTGCATTATCTCGACGGCATAACCCCCGTAGACGCCCTGATGGAGGCGCTGCTGAGGCACAAGCGCGTGGGCCGCATCCGCGCTATCGGCCTGAGCAACGTTACTCCCGCGCAGGCCGCCGCCTTCGCCCCCTACCGGGATGAGCTGGCCGCCTTTCAGAACCATTTCAGCCTGGCCCACCGCGACGGCGAGGCAGATATCCGCAAGGTCGCCCATCTCCTGGATGCGGCGCCGCTTACCTGGGGCAGCCTCGGCCAGGGGATTCTGACCGGAAAATATGGCCCGGACGTGCATTTCGGCCAGGATGACCGCCGCAGCCGCGCCGTGTATGACAATTTCTACGGGGAGAAACTGCAAAAAAACCTGCGCATCGTAGAGGCCATGCGACCCATCGCGCGGAGCCATGGCGTGCCTGTGGCCGCCGTGGCCGTGCGCTGGATTCTGGACCATCTGCCCCACAGCGCCGTCCTGACGGGGATGAAAACCCCTGCGCAGGCCCAGGCCAACGCCGTGGCCCTCACCTTCCGCCTCACGGACGGGGAGCTTGCCTCGCTCAGCGCCGCGAGCGCCATGTGATTCCCAATCGCTTGATAAGCCTGATCGGCGCCGCAGGGACCGTTCCCCGCGGCGCCGATTATCATTTATTCCCATTCAATGCTCGCCGGCGGTTTGGTCGTGATGTCGTACAGGACGCGGTTGCAGCCGGGGACCTCCCCCACGATGCGGGCGGCGATGCGGCCGAGAAGCTCATAGGGCAGGCGGGCCACGTCGGCGGTCATGAAGTCGTCCGTGGTTACGGCGCGCAGGGCCACGGCGTAGGCATAGGTGCGCTCGTCGCCCATCACGCCCACGGAGTGTGCGCCGGTGAGGACGGTGAAGAACTGGGCGACCTGCCTGTCCATGCCAGCGGCGGCCATCTCCTCACGCAGGATCAAATCGCTCTGGCGCACGATGCGCACCTTCTCCGGCGTCAGCTCGCCTACCACGCGAATGGCGAGGCCGGGTCCGGGAAAGGGCTGGCGGTAGACCAGGCTTTCGGGGAGGCCCAGGGTGAGGCCGAGCTTTCGCACCTCATCCTTAAAGAGCATGCGAAGGGGCTCGATCAGGCTCTTAAAGCCCAGCTCGGCGGGCAGGCCGCCGACGTTGTGGTGGCTCTTGATGACTGCGCTGCCCTGCGCGTGGCCGCTTTCGATCACATCGGGATAGATGGTGCCTTGGGCGAAGTGGTCGCGCCTGCCCAGCTTGAGCGCCTCCTCGCGGAAGACCTCCACAAAGTCGCGGCCGATGATCTTGCGCTTTTCCTCCGGCTCGGTCACGCCTTTCAGATCGCGGAAAAAGCGTTCGGAGGCATCCACGTGTACCAGCTCGACCGGGAAGACGCGGGTAAATACGTCCACGACCTGCTCGCTCTCCCCCGCCCGCATGAAGCCGTGGTCCACATAGACGCAGGTCAGGCGGTTGCCGATGGCCCGGTGGAGAAGCGCAGCCGCCACCGCGCTGTCCACGCCGCCGGACAGGCCCAGAAGCACCGTGCCGTCCCCCACCTGCTCACGGATCTGGCGCACGGCCATCCCGGCATAGGCCTCCATGCTCCAGTTGCCCCGGCAGCCGCAGATATCAAAGAGGAAGTTTCTCAGTACCAGCGTACCTTCCTCAGTATGCGTCACCTCCGGATGAAACTGCACGCCATAGAGCCGGCGGTCCTCGTCGGCCATGGCGGCCACGGGGCAGACATCGGTATGGGCGATGGTTTCAAACCCCTCCGGGGCCCGGGCGACCTGATAGGTGTGGCTCATCCAGCAGGAGCTCCGTGGCTTGAGCCCCTGCAGGAGCCCGCCGGAGGTCTTGTCCATGCGTACCGGCGTGGGGCCGTATTCGCGCCGCGCGCCGCGCTCCACCGGCGCGCCCAGCAGATACGCCATCAGCTGCATCCCGTAGCAGATGCCAAGCACGGGTATGCCCAGGGAAAGCACGCCCGCATCTACGGTTGGGGCGCCCGCATCCAGTACGCTGGCCGGGCCGCCGCTGAGAATGATTCCCCGGGGCTTCGCGGCGCGGATGTCCTCCAGCGGCGCGTCATAGGGCAGGACCGAGGAATAGACTCCACATTCACGCACACGCCGGGCGATCAGTTGGGTATATTGTCCGCCGAAATCCAGGATCAGGACATTTTCGGGACTCTCCATGAAACCACGCTCCCCCTTCCAAGGCGTCGCGAAAGCGTTTCGCGACGAAACAACGCTTATTGTGCCACAAAACGCTGCGCTCCGCAAGGCCCAAAAGCGCAACAAGGACATTGTCCCCCGCTTTCCCCTTGACACTCCTTTCCAAACGTGCTACCTTTATAGCGCTGTCCGGGCGGCCAGGCGATCGCGTGGCATGCCATGAGGAAAGTCCGAGCATCACAGGGCAGGGTGCCGGCTAACGGCCGGTGAAGGCAACTTCAAGGAAAGTGCAACAGAGATAGACCGCCCCGCGCCCCCCGTGCGGAGCAAGGATGGAAAGGCGAGGTAAGAGCTCACCCGCGGCCTGGCGACAGGCTGGCGCTGTAAACCCCACCCGATGCAAGATCCGACCGGGAGCGATACGGCGGCCCGTCGTGCTCCCAAAGAGATCGCTTCAGCCGCGCGGCAACGCGCGGTGGAGATAGATGATCGTCCAACGACAGAACTCGGCTTACGACCGCGCCGGCAGCGCTTTACAGGCGGGATAGATGCCCGCTTTTTGTCGTATCACAAAAGGAAGGAGCGTACCGCCTATGCGTTCCAAAGCCAGCCATTTTTCCCTTCCCGTCTTTTTGAGCGTTCTGGCCGGCGTGATGTTTCTCTTTGTGCTGTGCCTGCTCGTCGCGGGCCAGCCGGCCCTTTCCCAGTACTATCAGAACCTGAGCCTGCTGAGCAATCTGGCGCTGTGGCCCATCGCGCTGGCAGGCGTGGCGCTGCTGCTGTGGGGGCGCGCCCGTTCGGCGCATGCGCGGCGGGAGGGAGGCGCGTATGCGCTATGGCGCATGCGTGCGCTCTTTGTGCTGCTTTTGGCGGTGCAACTGGTGATCGTGCGCTGCGCGTGGTACAAAATGGGCTGGGACATTGCCAACGTGTACGGCACCGCCGAGGAGCTGGCCCGGGGCCAGGCGCTGACCGATGCCGATTATTTCCGCCTGTGCCCCAACAACGCGCCCTTGACGCTGTTGCAGGCTGTGCCGCTGTGGGTGGCCGTAAAGCTGGGGTTGGCGGTTCCCTTCGTGGTGCTGCCCTATCTGGACGCGGTGCTTCTTAACCTGACGGTTTACTTCACGGTGCGCTGCGCCCAGCGCATGACCTCCAGCCGCTGGGCGCACGGCTTTGTGCTGGTGGCCGGCATCCTGTGGATCGCCCTCTCGCCCTACCTGCTCTACCCCTACACCGACACCTGGGCGGTGCTGTTCCCGGTGCTGGCGCTGTATGCCTGGCTGTCCGTGCGCAGGACGGCGCTGCGATGGTTTCTGGTGTCGCTGGTGTCTTTTCTGGGGGCCGCCATCAAGCCCACGGTGCTGATCGTGCTCATCGCGCTCGCTCTGCTGGGGCTGTTTCGCTTTCTCGGGCGAAAAGCGTTTTCTTGCGCCGCATGGAAGCGGGCGCTGGCGGTGCTCGCCGCGCTTGTGCTGGGGGCCGTTCCCGGGCAGGTGTTCCAGCGCGCCTCCACGGCCTATCTCGCAGGCAGCGCCGTGCCGGAGGAGCAGCTCAGCGAGACGCACTACCTCATGCTCGGCATGAACGGCGAGACCTACGGCGGACATTCGCCCGACGACGTGGCCTTCTCCCAGTCCTTCGACACCCTTGCCCAGCGCCAGCAGGCCAACCTGCGCGTGGCGTGGGAGCGCCTGTGCGAAAAGGGCGTCTTAGGCAACGTGCGTTTTTTCTCCGTCAAGGCGTATAAGGCCTACGCGGACGGAAGCTTTGCCGCCAATTCCAGCTTTTTGGATCTGGAAGTTCCCCGCCGCACGGATGCCCTCAGCACCTTTGTCCGCAGCCTGTACCATCACCGCGGCAGCCTCAATCCACTGTGCCACACCCTGGCCCAGACGCTGTGGCTGGTGGTTTTGACGATGTGCGCGTTGGCCTCCTTCATGCGCAGGCGCCATCCCGCGGTGCAGGCAACGGCCCTCGCGCTCATCGGGGCCACGGCCTATCTGCTTCTGTTCGAGGTCTGGCCGCGCTATCTGTTCCTGTTCGCGCCGGTGTATCTGCTGCTGGCCGCAATGGCGCTGGACCGCCCGCTTTCCATCAAAAAGAGAACAAAGCATGAAAAAAGCCCGGCAAAGCCGGCCTGAACCATGCTTTGCAGGGCTTGAAAGCCCAAAAACCGAGCCGTCCTCAGGGAAGCTGACAGATATAGCCCGTCAGCCATGCGCGGTCATAGAAATGCGCGGGATCGCTGATGACAAAGTCGGGCTCCACGCCCTGGTCGATGCTGTAATAGCTGCCGTTCTTGACGGTGCTGAGGCGGTAACGGCTGGAGTACTGGTAAACGGTGCCGTCGGCGGCCACGGCGGGCTGGACGACGCAGGCGCCGCCGCCGGATTTGCGGCCCAGGAGTGTGACCAGGCCGGACTCCTTGAAGGCGGCGGGAACGAGGTTGCCGCAGGAGAAGCTGAACTCGCTGATGAGGCAGTAGACCTTGAAGCGGGAGAGGTCCAGGGCGTCGGCGGCGGTGATGCGGCCGTCGAGGTTTACATCCGCCTGATATCCGACGGTGTACTGGGCCTCGGACTTGGGGTTGACGGTGCTGAAGCGGCAGGTGCCCAGCGCCCAGCTGATGACGAAGATGGCCGCGTCGGCCATGCCGCCGCTGTTGTGGCTCAGGTCGATGACGACGTTTTCAATGGGGCTGTCCTCGCGGTTGATGCGCTCGTTGGCATAGTGGATGAGGGCGATGTTGTCGGCGGCGATCATGCCGGGGATCGCCTGCCGGACCTCGGGATCGTAGTAGTCCCGGCCAAGGTCCATGTCAAAGCTGTCAAAGGTAATGTAGGCGGTGTTTCCGACCTCCTGATAGGGGATCAGAGCGCCGCTTTCGTCCACGCACGCCGAGACGGAGCGCGCGGCGGCGTAGCGTTCGCCGGTGCTGAGGGTGGCGCCGATGGAGCTGGAGAGGTTGGGGTGGGTAGCGTAGTCAAAATGATAGGTTTCTCCGGCAAAGGGGCTGCGCTGGACCATGGCGCTGTGTAAATCCCCGAAGTAGCCGTAGAGCAGCTCAGCCAGCGCGTCGGTGAACACTGACCCGTCGGTGTCCATCAGTCGCTCCTTGAGGCCGATGGCCTCGAGATAGGCGTCGAAGCTGTCGCCGATGAGATGCTCCTCGCGCAGGCCGTAGTTGCCCTCCAGCATCATCACCATCTCCCAGTAGGTGTACTCCGCCAGCTCCCGGGAACGCTCGGCGGAAACATCAAAGAGGATGTCTCGGAGGGTCTTGCCCTCGCCATCTGTCACCGTGTCGTCAAAGCCGGTGATGCGGGTGAGGAACATCGCCTCGCCATTGTAGACCAAGGCGGCGAAGACGGCCGGCAAAAACAGGTCCGAGAAGGTCGTCACCGGCAGGTAGCCCTTGCCGTCGTTCCAGTAGATGGGGATGTTGCACTCGGCGAGCTGCGCGGCCATGCTGTAGCCGTAGCGGGTGAAGTTGCGGGCGCTGTCCAGGCGGCTGAACAGGTTGACCAGCGGCTGTCCGTCCTCGCCGGTGAGCACCTCGCCGTCCTCATCCGTCTGCCAGGGGTACACGGCCAGGATGTCCCCGCCGCTGACGGCTGAGGAGGAGCGGCCGAACATGTCATAGTCGGAAAACGTGACGATGCCGTTTTCAAAATCCACGAGCGCGAATTCGCCGTTTTCGCGCACGGCAAGGTAGAAGCCGTCGCCGTATTCGCCGCGGAGCTCATAGCCCGGGTCGGAAGCAGCGGCCAGCGTATGAAGGGTGTCAAAGAGCGCGTCGACCTCCAGATAGGCCACGGCGCGGTTTTCATTAAAGAAGGTGACCTCCATCTCCGTTTTTTCCTGCGAGGTCAGGGTATAGAAGGGAACCTGGGCCGTCTCCATCGAGACGACCTCCATCTCCCTGCGGATGGTCTCAAGGTCCTCATGGGGCTGTGCGTCCGCATAGGCCTCCCGCACCGCCTTGGCCAGCTCGTCCGCGTTGGTCATCACATCCTGAAAAATCCCGGTATCCTCCGCCGTTTCGGCGCAGGCCGCGAGGGAGGCCAGCAGCAGGGCCGCCGCCAGCAGGACCGATACGAGGCGTTTCATGAGACCATCCTTTCCTGCGCGCTCCCGCGCGTTTTTCCTTCCTCATCATACCACATTTTTCCCCTCAGGGGAACCGTCCGCGCCGGAAAATGTCCCCTGTCCGCGCCTTGACACGCTTCGCGCCATTGGGTACAATCGGCATGAAGGGAGGCGGCGGCATGGAACCCATGGTCAGCATCTGTTGCGCGGCGTATAACCACGCGCCCTATATCGCCCAGGCGCTGGACAGCTTTCTTGCGCAGGAGACGGACTTTGGCGTGGAGATTCTCGTGCACGATGACGCCTCCACAGACGGCACCCAGGCAATTCTCCGCGCCTACGCCCGGCGCCATCCCGGCGTGGTCCTGCCGCTGTTTGAGCGTGAAAACCAGTATTCCCGCGGCGTGGCCATCGACCCCACGTTTAACTACCCCCGGGCCCGCGGCAAGTACATCGCCCTGTGCGAGGGCGACGATTTCTGGGTGGACCCTCTCAAGCTCCGGCGGCAGGTTGCCTATATGGAGGCGCACCCGGAGTGCACCTTCTGCTTCACCAACGGCTACATCCAGGACGCGGAGGGGGGCGGGGAGCGGCGGCCCTTCATCCCCTACAGCGAAAAGGACGCGCCGGGCTACTTCGCCGCCGACCATGCCTATACGCTGGGCGAGGTATGCGCGCTCAACTTCGTGCCCACGGCGTCGTTTCTCTTTCCGCGCGCTGCGCTTGAGCGCCTGCCGCGCACTTTCCTTGAAAAGTCATGCCCGCACGGCGATCTCAAGCTGCGCATGTACCTGACCGCGGCGGGCTATGCGGCGTATCTGCACGCCTTCACCTGTGTCTATCGCCAGAATGTGCGCACCGGGGCCATGAGCCAGTGGTCGCGCGAGGCGGGGCAAAAGGTGTACGAGCGTGCCCGCAGCGTGGCCGAAATGCTCGGGGATGTGGACGAATTTTCAAAAAAGCGCTATACTGAACAGGTTGGCCGGTTCCGGGACTGGTATCTCTACGTCATGCTGTGGAACGCGCCCAACGCGCGCGTGCTCAGGGACCCGGACGTGCGGCGCGTCTACCGTGCCCTGCCGGCCGCCCGGCGCGCCAAATACCGCCTCAAGCGCCTGCTGGCCTCGCTTCGGGGCTGAGCGTCCAAGGAAGGACTGGCTTTTATGCGCATCAACGTCACCCGCTCCTCCATGCCGGATTTTGAGGAGTTCTGCCGCGAGATCCGCCCCCTGTGGGACTCGCACTGGCTGACCAACAACGGCGACAAGCTGCTGGAGCTCCAGCGGCTTTTGCAGACGTATCTGGACGTGCCGGAGGTGTCGCTGTTCACCAACGGCCACCTGGCGCTGGAGGCGCTGCTGGAGGCGCTCGCGCTGCGGGGCGAGGTCATCACCACGCCCTTTACCTTCGCTTCCACCACGCACGCGATCGTGCGCCGGGGGCTTACGCCGGTGTTTTGCGACATCCGCGAAAGCGACTACACGCTGGACCCGGAGCGTCTGGAGGGCCTCGTCACGGAAAAAACCTGCGCCATTTTGCCCGTGCATGTCTACGGCTGCCTGTGCGATACGGACGCCATCCAGGCCGTGGCGGACCGCCACGGCCTCAAGGTGATCTACGACGCGGCGCACGCCTTCGGCGTCAGGCGCGGCGGCGTGTCCGCGGCGCGGTTTGGTCTGGCGTCCATGTTCAGCTTCCACGCCACCAAGGTCTATCACACCATCGAGGGCGGGGCGGTGGCCACGCAGAGCGCGGAGCTGGCGCAGAGGCTGGCGCTGGCGCGCAACTTCGGCATCACCGGGCCCGACGATGTGGTCAGCGTCGGCGGCAACGCCAAGATGAACGAGTTCCAGGCCGCCATGGGCCTGTGTAACCTGCGGCACCTGGAGGATGAGATCGCCGCGCGCCGCCATGTGCATCAGCGCTACACGGACCGTCTGGACGGCGTGCGCGGCCTGCGTCTGCCCCCCTCCCAGCCGGGGGTGGATAGCAACTTCGCCTATTTCCCGGTGGTCTTTGCGGGGGGACGAGCCGTGCGCGACGCCGTGTGCGAGGCGCTTGCGCGCGAGGGCATCTACGCGCGCAAGTATTTCTATCCACTCGTGACCGACTTCGCCTGCTACCGGGGCCGCCCCGGCTTTGACACCTCGCGCTTGCCCGTGGCCCGGCGCGTCTCCGACGGGGTCGTGACGCTCCCGCTCTATCCGGGCCTTGCGGACGCGGATGTGGACCTCATCTGCCGCATCGTCAGGGAGGCGTTGGCACATGCCTGATCCGCGCGGAAAGAAAGCCGCCGCCTCGTTTCTTTTTAAACTAACCGAGAGCGTGGGCACGCAGGGCATCTCCTTTGTGGTCAGCGTCATTCTCGCGCGGCTGCTGGACCCGTCGGACTACGGGGTTCTGACGATGCTGACGGTGTTCATCGCCGTCTCCCAGGTCTTTGTGCAAAGCGGGCTTAATACCGCCCTGATCCAGAAAAAGGACGTGGACGAAACCGACCTGTCCTCGGTGTTCTACGTAAGCCTGCTGATCGCCGCCGCGCTCTATGCGCTCCTGTTTTTCCTTGCGCCCGCCATCGGCGCCTTCTTTGGGATGGATGCGCTCTCGCCCGTCCTGCGCGTCCTGGCGCTGGTGCTCCTGCCCGGCGCGCTGGTCTCGGTGCAAAATGCTGTGATCGCCCGTCAGATGGCCTTTCGCCGGCTCATGGCCGCAAGCCTTCTGTCCACGGCGCTCTCCGGGGCCGTGGGCATCGGCATGGCCGCCGCGGGGCTGGGGTACTGGGCGCTGGTGGGCCAGCAGCTCACAAACCAGCTCGCCCTGGCCCTCGTGCTTCTTCGCATGGTCAAATGGCGTCCACGTGCCCTGTTTTCCTGGGCGCGCGTGCGGGTGCTGATCCGCTTCGGCTGGAAGCTGCTGGCTTCCAGCCTCCTGGAAACCGGCTACAACAACCTGCGTACCGCTGTCATCGGCAAACAGTACGCCCAGGAAACCCTGGGCTTCTACAACCGCGGCAAGCAGTTCCCTGAGCTGGTGATGAACGCCGTCAATGGCTCCATCCAGAGCGTGATGCTGCCGGTTCTCTCCGACGAGCAGGACGATATGCTACGCATGAAGCAGATGATGCGCCGCTCCGTCATGGTGTCCAGCTTTCTGGTGCTGCCCATGATGGCGGGGCTTGCGGCGGTAGCCGAGCCGCTCATCCGCCTTTTGCTCACGGACAAGTGGCTGCCCTGCGTGCCGTTTTTGCAGATCTGCTGCATCGACTTCGCCTTCTACCCCATCCACACCGCCAATTTGCAGGCCATCAACGCCATGGGGCGAAGCGACGTGTTTCTCAGGCTCGAGCTCATCAAAAAGAGCTACGGCCTTGCGATTCTCGCCGCCAGCGTACTCCTTTTTGACAGCGTCTACGCCATCGCCTGGGGTGCGGTGGTCAGCACGCTTCTGGCCGCCGTGGTCAACGCCTCGCCAAACCGAAGGCTTCTGGGCTACGGCTATCTGGAGCAGATGCGCGACGTCCTGCCCGCCATGGGCCTGTCGCTCATCATGTTTTTGGCGGTGTCCGCCCTGGGACGGCTGCCACTCGCTCCGTTTCCCCTGCTGGTATGTCAGACGGCGGCGGGGGTTGTGATCTATGGCGCGCTCTCGCTGCTGCTGCGCCTTGAGAGCATGCGCTATCTGACCGATATGCTGCGCGGCCTTCTGGCCCGCCGCAGGGAGGGACAGGCATGAAAACCGTGCTTCTCACGGCCGTGGGCTCGGCCTCGGCTCCCGCCGTCATCCAGCGGCTGCGCCTGCTGGGCTACCGCGTGGTGGGCTGCGATATCTATCCCCAGTCCTGGAACGCCGCCGCCTGCGAGGTGGACGCCTTCTTTCAGGCCGTCTACGCAACGGATGCGGACGCTTATGTCCGGCAGATGGAGGAGGCGGTTCGGCGCGAGCACGCGGACTTTCTGATCCCTCTGACCGACCTGGAGGTGGACGTGCTGTGCGGCCTCAAGGCGCGCTTTGCCGCCCTGGGCTGCGCCCTGTGCGTGCCCGATGAGTCCTCGGCCCGCCTCTGCCGCGACAAGCGCGCCATGGCCGACCTTCTGTCGCAAAAGAACGTCTGCCGCACCATCCCCACCCGTTCGCCCTACGGCTGGGAGCCGGAGGCAGCGGACTATCCCCTCATGCTCAAGCCCCGCAGCGGGCGTAGCAGCCAGGGGCAGGCCATCGTGCGCACCCCCGCAGCCTTCCATGCCGCCCTGGCCGCGCGCCCGGACTACATCGTCCAGCCCTTCCTTCCCGGCGACATCTACACCGTGGACGTGGCCCGCGACCGTTTCGGCCACGTGCAGGCGCTTGCGCGCCATGAGCTCCTGCGCACCCCCAACGGCCTTGGCACCGCCGTGCGCATCCTCCCCGGCCACCCGCTGGAGGCCGTTTGTGCGGAGGTGGCGGCCTGCGCCGGCGTGGTGGGCGTGGTCAACATGGAATTCATCGTAGACGGCGACGACGGCTGGTTCCTCGAAGTCAATCCCCGCTTCTCCGGCGGCGTGGGCTTCAGCGTCCTGGCCGGCCTGGACTTCCCCGCCCTCAACCTCCTGTGCCACGCCGGCGAGTCCCTCGCTCCCCGCCCCGCCCTGCGCGAGATGACCCTGGCCCGCCGCTGCGCCCCCATCATCACCTCCCCGTGAATTTTTCCATCCGACGGCGTTGACAATTTCCCCGAAGTATGGTATAGTAATTGGCGTCGTCAAGACATGGTCGCATGGCTCAGTTGGTAGAGCACATCGTTCACATCGATGGGGTCACAGGTTCGAGTCCTGTTGCGACCACCAGAGAAGCCCTCGAATCGCAAGGTTCGAGGGCTTTTATTTCCGCGCAATGTTTCAAATCATGTCAAAAGGCCGCCGTGGGCGGCCTCAGCTTGTCGAAAAAGTCCGCCTGCGGCGGCCTTTTCCGCCAGAAGCTTAAGAAATGTTTGCGCCCAGGGGCGC
>CALVKX010000002.1 GCA_944333375.1 uncultured Eubacteriales bacterium | reverse complement strand
CCCTGAGCCGGGAAAAAGTGCGCGAAGCGATGGAGCTCCTCGCGCCCATGCCCATGGAGGAGCGTCTCGCCCTTGAATGTCTCCAACCGCAGCGCGCCGACATCGTGGTTCACGGCATCGCCATTCTCCTGGCATGCATGAACGCGCTGGATCTTCCCGCGATCACCGTCAGCGAATACGGAAACCTGGAAGGGTATCTCAAGGTCAAATATCTCTATTCTGGAAAGATTTGAGGGTAAAAAGGCCATTTTCTCTGTTTGCGCTTTTCTTTTTGTCCGATTTCTGCTATAATCATCTACGTTTGAGGACGGTTCATATGCATCCGGCGCATTTTTTGAATAGATCACCGAGACCCGTTCTATCAAAAAGCCCGCGGCGCGCCGCGCAGGGATGCGAAAAACAATATAGAACAAGGGGGATCCATAATGGCAAGCTATCAAACCAAGGACATCCGTAACATCGCCCTCATGGGGCATGGCAGCGAAGGCAAAACGACGCTGATGGAGGCACTGCTGTTCGCTGCCGGAGCGATCGACCGCCAGGGTCGCGTCGAAGACGGCAACACCGTCACCGACTTTGATGCGGAGGAGATCAAGAGAAAAATCTCCATCAGCGCGGCCATTGCGCCGATCGACTGGAACCAGAAAATGCTCAACGTTATTGATGTTCCCGGGTATTTTGATTTCGTTGGCGAGATGATGGGGCCCCTGCGCGTGGTGGAGACCGCCGCGATTCTGGTCAGCGCTGTCAGCGGCATTGCGGTCGGCACCGAAAAGGCGTGGGACTATGCCACGAAGAACAACGTCGGCAAGATGTTTATCGTCAATCAGATGGACCGCGACCATGCCAATTTTATGAAGGTGCAGTCGCAGCTGCGCGAGCGCTTCGGCAACAGCGTCGTTCCTATCCTTTTGCCCATCGGCGACGGCCCCAGCTACCGCGGCGTTGTCAACGTCCTGGAAAACAAGGCGTATGAGCGCGTCAACAAGGGCAAGCCCAAGGAGATTCCCGTCCCTGCCGAGATGGCCGACGATATTTCCGTGGCCATGGAGGAGATCACCGAGGCGGCCGCGATGGCGGATGACGAGTTGACCATGAAGTACCTTGAGGAGGGAGAGCTCTCCCACGAGGAGCTTTTGGAAGGCTTCAAGCTGGGCATGTTCTCCGGCCAGATCTGCCCCGTGGTGCCCTGCTCCGCGCTCACCGGCGTTGGCGTTGCCAAGCTTTTGGACGTGATGGCGGATTTCCTGCCCTCGCCCAAGCGCGCGGTCTACAAGGGCGTCAATCCCAAGACGGGCGAGGAAATCGAGCGGGCCTGCAACAGCGACGAGCCCTTCAGCGCGCTGGTCTACAAGACCATCGCCGACCCCTTTGTGGGCAAGCTCAGCCTCTTTAAGGTCATGAGCGGAACGGCCACCGGCAATGGCAACATCTACAACGCAAGCTGCGACAAGGCCGAGAAAGTCACCGGCATCTATGTGCTGCGCGGCAAGAAGCAGATCTCCACCCAGCTGCTCAACGCCGGCGATATGGGCGCCTTCTCCAAGCTCCAGTACACCAATACCGGCGATACGCTCTGCGATCCCGCCAACCCCATTAAATACCCGCCCATCGAATACCCGGCTCCCTGCATCAGCAAGGCGGTCTTTGCCGCCAAACAGGGCGAGGAGGACAAGGTCTTCGGCGGTCTGGCCCGCCTGATGGAGGAAGACCCGTCCATCAAACTGGAAAAGAACGTGGAGACCACCGAAACGCTGCTCTCCGGTCAGGGCGAATTGCACCTGGACGTGATCCGCAACAAGCTGGCCAGCAAGTTTGGCGCCAATGCCACCCTGCAGGATCCCCGGATTCCCTATCGCGAAACCATCAAAAAGTCGGTTAAGGTGCAGGGACGCCACAAGAAGCAGTCCGGCGGCCATGGCCAGTTCGGCGACGTGTGGATTGAGTTTTCTCCCATCGGCGATACCGGGATCGACTTTGAGTTCGAGGATGCCGTGGTCGGCGGCGTGGTGCCGCGCAACTTTATCCCCTCGGTGGAAAAGGGCCTGCGCGAGAACATCCGCAAGGGCGTCCTGGCCGGCTATCCGATGGTTGGCCTGCATGCCAAGCTCTATGACGGCAGCTACCACCCGGTGGATTCCTCTGAAATGGCCTTCAAAACTGCGGCGCGCATCGCCTACAAGAAGGGCTGCGCGGATGCGGCGCCCGTGCTTCTCGAGCCCATCATGCATGTGGAGGTCTATGTGCCCGACGAGTACATGGGCGACGTGATGGGCGATATGAACAAGCGGCGCGGCCGCATCATGGGCATGAACCAGGTGGACGGCATGCAGCAGCTCGTGGCCGAGGCGCCCCAGGCTGAGATGTTCAAGTATGCGACCGACCTGCGCTCCATGACCCAGGCCCGCGGCTGGTTTACGATGACCTTTGAGCGCTACGAGGAGGTTCCCGCCAACGTGGCTCAGAAGATCATCGAGAACGCGAAGCTGGATGAGGACGAGGAGGAATAATCCCGTCTTTGGTTATCAACGGAGGGACCGGTGCGCGTTTCGCATCGGTCCCCTTGTGCGCCCAGAGAAAAAGGAGGAAGCGGGTCCGTGATTACCACCGTATGCATGAATCCTTCCTTTGACAAGACGGCTTCGGTCGAGAAGCTTGTCGCAGGCGAGGTCAACCGCCTGCGCGACGTGCGCGTGGACGTGGGCGGGAAGGGCGTCAACGTGGCGGTCGTCCTCAGGCGCCTGGGCGTGCCGGTCGGCTGCGTGGGCTGTCTGGGCGAGCGCGGCAGGGAATCCTTTCTCAAAATGATCGCTCGAGAGGACGTGCCCTTCGCCTATCTTCCCATGCCCGGCGAGGTGCGCACGAACCTCAAGCTCGTCGATGAGAGCAGCCGCGTGATTACGGAATTCAACGAGCCGGGCATCCGCATGGAGGAGCAGGAGCTTTCGTCGTTCCTGACGCTCTTGAGGGAAAAGGCCGAGGGAAGCAGCTATGTGGTGCTCAGCGGGCGCCTCCCGGAAGGGTGCGCCGAGGACACCTATCAGCGCTGTCTCAAGGCGCTTGGCGGGACGCGCTGCGTGCTTGATTCCGCCGGAACGCCCCTGTTGCATGGAATCAAGGAAAAGCCGTTCCTCATCAAACCCAACCTGCCCGAAATCGAGGCGATCATGAAAAAGGAGCTTCGCACGCTTCGGGGGCTGAGGGATGCGGCGCTGTTTTTGATCGACTATGGCGCCCAAAACGTCATCATCTCCATGGGCAAATATGGTGCCATGTTCGCAAGCCGGACGGAGACGTTTTTCGCCCCTGCCCTGATGGTGGAGGCTCGCTCCACCGTGGGCGCGGGCGATGCGATGATCGGCGGCGTCCTGACTGGCCTGGAGCGTGGCGAGCGCATGGCGGACGCCTTCCGCTACGGCGTGGCGGCCGGAGCCGCCAGCGTCATGACCGACGGGACGCAGCTTCTGCGAAAGCCGGACTTTGAGGCGCTCTTGCCCAAAGTGACCGTGCAGGAAGTATGAAGACGGAGTTTGAACGCACCTTTATCCGCGCCGGGCGGCGCGGGCAAACGCTGCTGGAAGACGGGCTGGTCGCCCTGCGGCCCAGGGAGTACAGCGGACACGTCGCGCAGCTTGGAGGCGCAAAATCCCTGATTTTTGACATTCTGATGAACTGCCCCTTTCCGGGGACGGCGGGCGAGATCGCGCTGAGGGTGGGGGAGGACGAAAGCCTTTTCTACTTGGGCCATATCGGTTATCATATCGATCCGCCCTTTCGCGGCAGGCATGCGGCCCTGCATGCCTGCAGGCTTTGCTTGCCCGTGTTTGCGCAGATGGGGATGCGCACCTTCGTCATCACCACCGACGAGGACAACCTCCCCAGCATACGAACCTGCGAGCGGCTCGGCTGCACGCTGGAGAGCACGGTGGACGTGCCCCTGTGGTGCCGCCAGGAATTTTCCATCAGCGCCCGAAAACGCCGCTATGTATACGCTCCCGGGACACCTGCAAACGATAAAATGCGGTAACGGCTTTTCTTTTTGCATAAGATAGGGTAAAATACAGGGGAAAGTTCTGGAAGGGTGGTGCCTCTTTGGACGCGACGATTCAGGGCTGCCGCATCTTTTACCGCCGTTCACAGGTGGAAAAGTCGGACGGCCCTACGATTTTGCTCCTGCACGGCTGGGGATGTGACGGCTCCATCTTCTCCTTTATTGAGCGGGGGCTGAACGAACGCGCGGATGTGCTTACTGTCGATTTTCCCGGCCATGGACAAAGCGGCGATCCGCCTCAGCCCTGGGGTGTGCCGGAATATGCCGGGCAGATCGCCGGCCTGCTGGAATCGCTCTCCATTCCAAAGGTGCGCATCGTGGCGCACTCCTTCGGCGGCCGTGTCGCCGTCTATCTGGCCTCACACCGGCCGGAGCTTGTGGAGCAGATGGTTATTACGGGGGGCGCCGGAATCCGCAAGCCCCTGACGGACACCCAGAAGAAGCGCCAAGCCCGTTTCAAACGCATCAACGCCTTTTTCAATGCTCTCAAGCGCTTTTCCCCGCTTTCCGCCATCGTGGGAAGATGGCAGGAGGCGCTTCGCAAACGCTATGGCTCCGCCGATTATATCCGTCTGAACGAGAACATGCGCCAGACCTTCTCCAAGGTCGTTTCCCAGGACCTCTATCCCTTCCTCAAGGACATCCAGGCGCCCACGCTCCTGGTGTGGGGGAGCGAGGACACGGAAACGCCCCTGTGGATGGGCGAGCAGATGGAAAAAGCCATCCCCGACGCGGGATTGGTGGTGTTTGAGGGCAGGACGCACTTTGCCTTCATCGAGGAATGGCAACGCTTTTTGACGATTGCCAAGCAATTCTTTTGGGGAGGTCAGACGGCATGAATCTGGGTGCGCCGCTTCTTCGCTGGCTGACGCTGCTTTCGCCGGTATGCTGCTGCCTGTTTTCCGCACGCGGTATTCTGCATTTTTTTCAGCTGGAAAGCTACCAGTTTCCGGGCTATTTCCGCTCCCTCAAGCGCAACCGCGTTCACAGCCTCCTTCCCGGCCTTTGCTCCTGCGTGGCCGTGCTGGTGCTGCTCTATTGCTTTGACCTGCTCGCCCTGCGGGAAGCGCCGGGATGGCTCGCAACAGTCGCGGCTGTCCTGCTCCTGCCGCTGTCGGCCGGAGCCGGGCTTTTGATCGGCCGCGTCTTTTCTCCCAAACGCGCCAAGAAGAAGTTCGTGCTCACCGGCCGCGTAAAGCGCCTCTATGCCGTGCTCTTTCTGGTGATGACGCTCATCAGCGCCCTGACGGCGCAGGCGCCATGGGCGGTCTTTCCCGCGCTGTGGCCGCTTTTGCTGCCGCTGATTGTCGCGCTTGCGGGGCTCCTGGCCTGGCCGCTGGAGAAGGCCATCAGTGAGTGCTATTTCCGTGACGCACGCCGAAAGCTCCTCTCCAATCCCAAGCTCGTGCGCATCGGCATCACGGGAAGCTATGGCAAAACCTCCGTCAAGCACATCCTGGGTACGATTTTAAGCGAGAAGTACCCGACGCTGATTACCCCCGCCAGCTTCAATACCCCCATGGGCGTCACCCGCGCCATCCGGGAAAAGCTCCTGCCTTCCCATCAGATCTTCGTGGGAGAAATGGGGGCGCGGCATGTCGGCGATATCAGGGAGATGTGTCGGCTGGTGCATCCCACCATCGGCATCATCACCTCCGTGGGGCCGCAGCATCTGGAAACCTTCAAAACCATTGAGCGCGTTGCCGCCACGAAGTATGAGCTGATCGAGGCCCTGCCCGCGGAGGGCTCCCACAGCTATTTCTATGATGACGCAAGCTATGTGCGGCAGATGTACGAGCGCACCCGTAAGCCCAAAACCCTCTGCGGGACCGACCCGGAGGATTGCGACTGCTGGTGCGACGATGTGCGCGTTTCAGCCGAGGGAAGCCATTTCACGCTGCATATCCGCGGCCTTGGCAGCATCGAATGTCAGACCCGCCTGCTGGGCGAGCACAGCATCCACAACATTTTGCTGGCTGCGGCCGTGGCAGCCGACCTGGGGCTGACGCTACGCCAGATTTCGCACGGGGTGGAAAAGCTCGCGCCCGTGAAGCACCGGCTGGAGCTTTTGACGCATCCGGGCAGCTTCACCATCATCAACGACGCCTTCAACTCCAACCCCGTCGGTGCGAAGGCCGCGCTGAAGGTGCTTCAGGGCTTTCCCGCGCGCCGCATCATCATCACGCCCGGCATGGTGGAGCTGGGGGAGCGGGAGGCGGAATACAACCGGGAATTCGGGCGCGAGATGGCCTCCTGCGTAGACATCGCCATCATCGTGGGCAAAAACCGGGCCGTTCCCATTCTCGAGGGCCTGAAGGAAGCGGGCTTCCCGGAAGAAAACATCCACCGCGTGGACAGCCTGGAGGCTTCCACCGTCCTGCTTCACAGCCTGGTCCGGCCCACGGACACGGTGCTTTATGAAAACGATCTTCCCGATCATTATCAGGAAGCCTGACTGGAGGAACCGATATGAGCAAGATCCAACTGGGCGTGATGTTCGGCAGCCGCAGCTGCGAGCATGAGGTGTCCATCATCAGCGCCGTGCAGCTCATGCGCGCCGCAGACCGCCAGACGTACGATGTGATCCCCGTCTATATCAGCAAAAAGGGAGAATGGTACACGGGCGACGCGCTGCTGGACATCTCCGCCTATACGCCCTTTGACGAGAATCGAAAGGGCGTCGTGCGCGTCAACCTGGACGTGACCGCAGGCTCCGGGACGCTGACGCGCCTGGAGCGGGGCAAGGGTCTGCTGGGCAGGGACCGCGAGGTGATCGTCGCCCGCCTGGACTGCGTGATCCCGGTGTTTCACGGCATGCATGGCGAGGACGGCACCATTCAAGGGCTCTTGGAGCTGTGCAACATCCCCTATGCCTCCTCCGGCGTCGGCGCCAGCGCGATGGGGATGGATAAGGTGTATATGAAGCAGTTCTTCCGCGGCGCCGGCTTCCCGGTGCTGCCGAGCTGCTGGTTTCTGCGCCGCGCCTGGGACGAGGACCCGAAGGCTGTGATGGATCGAATCGAGAAGGAGCTTTCGTATCCCGTGTTTGTAAAGCCCGCCTCGCTGGGCTCCTCCATCGGGGTGACCAAGGCGCGCGACCGCTCTTCGCTGGAGGAGTCGCTGAAGCTGGCCTTTGAGTTCGACCGCAAGGTGCTTGTGGAAAAGGGGCTGGAGGACCCGCTGGAGCTCAACTGCTCCGTGCTGGGCTATAACGGCCAGGCCCGGGCCAGCGAGATCGAGATGCCCATTTCCGGCGGAGACCTGCTCACCTTTATGGACAAATATCTGGCCGGCAACTCGACCAAGGGCATGGCCTCGCTCAAGCGCGTGCTGCCCGCGCCCATCGAGCCGGAATTGCGGGAGAAAATCCGAAGCCTGTCCGTGGAGATCTTCAACGATATGGACTGCAAGGGCGTGGTGCGCATCGACTACATGTACGACGCGGCCAGCGGCGGTCTCTATATCACCGAAATCAACACCATTCCCGGCTCCCTGGCCTTCTATCTCTGGGAAGCCGGCGGAATGTCCTACGGCAAGCTGGTGGATGAGATGGTCCGCTACGCCATGGAGGCGCAGCGCGATAAGGATGACAGCAACTATGCCTATTCCTCGGACATCCTCAGCAACATCTCCCTGGGCGGAAAGGCCGGGAGCAAAGCGGGGCTGAAAAACGCCTGAAGCGCACAAAGGAGCACTATGGTCGAGCTAGCACAGATCAAGGACCCGGCGGATCTTCGCCTCCTGTCGCGCGAGGAATGTGAGGAACTGGCTGACGATATCCGCACCAAAATCATTCAAACCGTTTCCCGCAACGGGGGGCATCTCTCCTCCAACCTTGGCGTGGTGGAGATCACACTGGCGCTGCATCGCGTGTTTGACACGCCGCGGGATAAGATCATCTTTGACGTAGGCCACCAGGCGTACGCGCACAAGCTGGTCACGGGGCGCTATGACGCCTTTGACACGCTGCGCACCTATGGCGGTTTGTCCGGCTTTCCCCGCCGGTGCGAAAGCGAATATGACTGTTTTGAAGCGGGTCATGCTTCCACGGCGATCTCCGCGGCGCTGGGTCTTGCGCGGGCGCGCGACGCCCGGGGGGAGAAGCACCATGTTGTGGCGGTGGTGGGCGACGGCGCGCTGACCGGCGGCATGTGCTACGAAGCGCTGAACGACTGCGGGAATTCCAAAACCCGCCTGATTCTTGTGCTCAATGACAACGAGATGTCCATCGCCCAGAACGTAGGCGCCCTGAGCAAGCACCTCTCCAGCCTCCGGGCCAGCGTGGGCTGGAACAGCACCAAAAAGCGGGTCAAAAGCCGTCTGGTCCGCCTGCCGGTTCTGGGGCAGCCCATCTACCGCGTCATCCACACCACCAAGCGCATGATTAAAAGCATATTTGTCGACGAGGGCTTTTTTTCCGCGCTTGGCTTCCGCTACCTCGGCCCCATCGACGGCAATAACCTCGCCGCCGTGGAGGGCATGCTCAGGCAGGCCAGGCAGCTAGACGAGCCGGTGGTCATTCACTGCGTGACCAAGAAGGGATATGGTTACAACCGCGCCGAACGCCGCCCGGAGGACTTTCACGGAACGCCGCCCTTTCTTGTGGAGACGGGGCAAGTCAGCGCTGGCGGCCGCCAAGCCAACGGCGAGGTGGCCATGCGTACGCTTATTGACATCGCCAGGCGGGATCAACGCATCGTTGCCGTCACGGCTGCCATGCCGCTTGGCACCTGCACGCATCTGTTTGAAGCGGCGTTTCCCGATCGCCATTTCGACGTGGGGATTGCCGAGGAACACGCCGTTACGATGTGCGCAGGCATGGCCTCTGGCGGCCTGCGCCCGTTTTTCTTCGTCTATTCCACTTTTTTGCAGCGCGGCTACGATCAGGTACTGCATGATGCCTGCATCCAGAAGCTGCCGGTGGTGTTCATGCTCGACCGCGCCGGCATCTCCAACGAGGACGGCCAATCCCACCAGGGGTTATATGACTTTGCCTACCTGCGCCATATTCCGAATATGACGGTGCTCGCGCCCGCCGACGCGGCGGAGCTTGAGGCGATGATTCCCGCGGCGCTGAAGCTGGGCGCTCCCTGTTCCATCCGCTATCCCAAAAATGCCGAATGTCTCCCGGAGGGCTACGAGATTCGGGAATTCGCTATCGGAAAGTGGCAGATTCTTCGTGCTGGGGACGATGTCGTCCTTCTGGCAACGGGAACCATGACGGCGGCGGCGTTGCGCGTCGCCGAGACGCTTGCGGGCGAGGGGATGCATGCCGAAGTCATCAACGCCTCCACGATCAAGCCCCTGGATGGCAAATGCCTCGAGGGCCTGTTTGCGCGCGGCCTCCCGATCCTGACCCTGGAAGAGCACGTGGCGGCGGGCGGCTTTGGAAGCGCCGTGCTGGAATATGCCGCATCCTGCGGGGCATGCGTGCCCGTTCGTGTGATGGCTGTGGGCGATTTGTTTGTACAGCATGGCGATCACAGGCATCTGCTCAAGGAGGTCGGCCTGGACGACGAAGCCATCGCCCAGGCGGTGCGGGAAACGGTGCGCAGAGAGGCGGCGGTCTGCTATGTCCGATAAGGTGAGGGCGGATCAGGCGCTGGTCAGGCAGGGGCTTGCCCCCAGCCGCGAAAAGGCGCAGGCGCTGATTATGGCGGGCCAGGTTTACCGCCAGGAAGTCAAGGTGCTCAAGGCCTCGGAAAAGGTGGCGCCGGATTGCGAGCTGACGATCCGCGGGCATGCGCATCCCTTTGTGGGAAGGGGTGCTTTGAAGCTGGACAAGGCGCTGAGGGTCTTTGACGCCGATGTGACGGGCGTGATTGCCATGGATATCGGGGCGGCGACCGGCGGCTTTACGGATGTGCTTTTGCAAAACGGCGCAAAACATGTTTACGCCATCGACGTCGGATACGGTCAGCTCGACTGGAAGATTCGCAGCGACCCCCGCGTGACCGTTCTGGAGCGTACCAACGCGCGCTATCTCACGCATGCGCAGATTCCCTGTGTCCCGGACGTGACGGTGATGGACGTTTCCTTCATATCCGTCAGGCTGATCCTTCCTGTCGCCGCAGAGCTCATGGAGCGCCGGGGACGGTTTTACATCCTCATCAAACCTCAGTTTGAGGCGGGCAGGGAGCACGTTGGCAAGAAAGGAGTCGTGCGCGACCCGAATGTCCACCGCCAGGTCGTGGAGGAAATCGCCGCTTTTGCGCCCGGCTTCGGCTATTGCATGACGCAGGTCGATTTTTCGCCTATCACGGGGCCGGAAGGAAACATCGAATACATCGCGCAGCTTCTTCCGGCTTCGGACGGCGTGCCACAGGTTACTCCCGAACGCATTTTGCAGGTTGTCCAGCAGGCGCACGCGACGCTTGACTGAAAAAAACACATCGTGCATAAACATGCATCCTTGCATACTTATGCACGATGTGTTATACTATGCACTGAAAGGCGGGGTCCGTATCATGAGATCGGTCTATATCCTCATGCATCAGCGCAAGCCGGATACAGGCGTTCTTGCGCGCCGGGTGCTGGAAGCGCTCAAGGAGGCGCATATCGCCGCATCGGCGGAGCCCTGGCTTTTGGAGCGTCTGGACGGCGGTACGCGCCGGCTGCTTTCTGATTTCCCGCCGGAACGCTGCGAGGCCGTCATCTCCATCGGCGGAGACGGGACGCTTCTGCGCGCCAACGCGCTGGCCGTCCGATCCGGCCTGCCCGTTTTGGGAATCAATGTGGGACGCGTGGGCTTTCTGACCGAGGTTGAAATCGACCGGCTGGAGGAGGCGTGCGGACGCCTGGCCGATGACGCGTATACCCTCGAGGAACGGATGATGCTCAGGGCCGCGGTGGGGGAGCGCGAGTCGCTTGCCCTCAACGACGTGGTCCTCAGCCGGGGCGGCTATGCGCGGCTCATCGGCGTCAATGTCTGGGTGGACGGGGATCAGGTCGGCCCGTTCATCGCAGACGGCCTGATCGTATCCACGCCAACCGGCTCAACGGGTTACTCCCTTTCCGCCGGCGGGCCGCTGGTTTGCCCCGAAGTCGAATGTATGGTCCTGACGCCCATCTGCGCCCATTCGCTTCAGCATCGTCCCGTCATTACCTCCGCCGCGCAGACGATCACCATTGAGCTTGACGGCGACCATGATGCCATGATGGCAGTGGACGGGCGCGAGCCGATCCGCTTTTCCAAGGGCCAGACCCTGACCATCACGCGCTCGGAGCATGCGGCGCGCTTTATCCGCCTTGGCCCCAAGAGTTTTTTCAACACCATTCGGATCAAGCTGTCCGAATGGAGCCGCTGACAAAGGAGCGTGATACCTATGAAGTCTGCGCGTCAGATCGCCATTTTGGAAATCATTGCGGAAAAGGGAATTGAAACGCAGGAGGAGCTGGCCGATGCGCTGCGCCTGCGCGGCTTTCAGGTGACGCAGGCCACCGTTTCCCGCGACATCAAGGAGCTTCGGCTCATCAAGGCGCTCGCTTCCGACGGCAGCTACCGCTACGCTACCGCCGAAAAGGGAGAAAACGGCCTTAACGAACGGCTGATCCGCATGTTCAGCGAAACGGTGGTGAGCATGGTCAGCGCCTACAACCAGATCATCATCCGCACCCTGTCCGCCAGCGCGAACATCGCCGCGGAAACCATCGACAGCCTGCAATGGCCCGAGGTCCTGGGGACCATCGCGGGGGATAACACCATTTTGATGATCGTCAGAACCGTCGAGGAGGTGCGCCCGGTCATGGAGCGCCTCAACGCCATGATCCGCCGCTGAGGACGGCGGGGAAGGGAGACGGCAGGCCATGCTTGTGTCGATGACGGTGCGCAACATCGCGCTGATTGAACACCTTCAAATCGATTTTCAAAAAGGGATGCAGGTTTTGAGCGGCGAAACTGGCGCCGGCAAATCCATCATCGTCGACAGCATCAACCTGGTGCTGGGCGAGCGCGCGGACCGGGGTCTGATCCGCTCCGGCTGCGAGCGGGCCTCCGTGGAAGCGCTGATTGATGTTTCCGACGCTCCCGGCGTGGAGGCGGTTCTTGAGGAACAGCAGCTGGAAGCCGAGGGCGGGCTAATCAGCATCCAGCGGGAGATCTCCACGGGCGAGCGCAACATCTGCCGGGTATGCGGCGTGATTGTTCCTTTGGCCTATTTGCGCAGGCTTACGGGATTGCTGGTGGATGTCCACGGCCAGCACGCACACCAAAGTCTTCTGGACGCGGAAAACCACATGGGTTTTCTGGACGCCTTCGGCGACGCGGCGTTTGAGCAGCTCAAGCAAAGCGTAGAGGCGCGATACCGCTTATGGCGGGAGAGCAGCGCCCGCTTTTCGGCGCTGCGCAAGGAAAACGCACAGCGCGAGCAGCGTCAGGAGTATCTTGCTTCGCGTCTGAAGGAGCTGGACGCAGCGCAAATCGAGGTGGGGGAAGCAGATCGCCTGACTGCCGAGCGCGACCGCTTTGCCAGCGCCGAGCGCATTGACGGCGCCGTGCGCGCAGCCTACGGCGCGGTAATGGACGGGGGAAGGGCACAAAGCGCCATGGATTTGATTCGCGGAGCCATGGAGCAGATGCGCAGGATCGAGGAGCTTGATCCGCGCTTCAAGGCACTGGCCGACCGGCTTTCCTCGGCGTTTTATGAAACCGAGGAGCTGGGGATCGAGCTGAGGGACATTCTGGAAAGCGAGAGCTTTGACCCGGAACGCAACGAAGCCATTCAGGAGCGCCTGGACTTAATCCGACGGCTGGAGAGGCGCTACGGCATGACGGCGGATGAGCTGGTGAAGCGGCACGAGGAGATGCGAAGCGAGCTAAGCCACCTGGAAGGCATGGAGGACCGGCTGCGGCGCGCGGAGGCCGACTACAAGGACAAGCTGAAGGCCTACCGGCTGGAGGCGGCGCAGTTGACGGCCGCTCGCAAGGAGCTTGCGTCGCGCTTTGAGCGCATGATGGAGGCGCAGCTAAAGGATCTCGGGATGCAAAACACGCGCTTCGCCTGCGTATTTGAGGAGCCGCCGTCCGACCGAAAGAAGGTTCCCACCGCAAGGGGCGACGACCATATCTGCTTCTATATCGCTCCCAACCCCGGCGAGCCGCTCAGGCCGCTGGATAAAACCGCCTCCGGGGGCGAGCTGTCGCGCCTGATGCTGGCCATGAAGGCCGCCGGCGCCGAGCATGGGGGAATCCCCTGCATGATTTTTGACGAGATCGACACGGGCATCAGCGGCCATGTCGCCCAGTCTGTGGCCGAAAAGATGGCCGCCATCGGCCGCTATCATCAGGTTCTGTGCGTGACGCACCTGGCGCAGATCGCTGCCATGGCCGATGCGCAATTTCTGGTGGAAAAGCAGGTTTCCGGAGGCCGCACCCATACCACCGTAAGGGCTTTGGACGCGGAGGGGCGTGTCGGGGAGATTGCCCGGCTGATCGGCGTGACCGAGCGCCAGCAGGAAAGCGGCCTGGCTCACGCGCGCGCGCTGCTCTTGGCGGCGGAAAAATGGAAAAACGGGGCATAAAACCGCTTCGGAATTTGAAAACATCTCTTTCCCCATCAGGCAGAATGTGCTATACTTATGTATGGCATAAATGCTTTGGTCAAAACAGTTCAGGAAGGACGAGAGAGCATGAGCACCGTACACAGTTTTCCCGGCGGAACCCATCCGCATGAGGGAAGAGGCGGCAAGGCGGTTACCGCTGGGCTGCCCATCGTGGAAGCGCCGCAGCCGTCGCGCGTGGCCATCCCCTTGCAGCAGCATATCGGAGCGCCCTGCAAGCCCCTGGTAAGCAAGGGGGATACCGTCAAAGTGGGCCAGATGATCGGCGAGCCGGCAGGCGTGATGAGCGCCGCAGTGCATGCCTCCATCTCCGGCACCGTGGTCGATTGCCAGCCGTGCATCTTGGCTAACGGTACGCAGCAGATGTGCGTCATCATCGATAACGACTTTCAGGACGAATGGGTGGCGCTTACCCCCACGGCCAATCCCGAGTCCATGAGCGTCCAGGAGCTTTCCGACCTGGCGCGGCGCATGGGCATCGTAGGTCTTGGCGGGGCGACGTTCCCAACGGCCGTCAAGCTCAACGTGCCCGCCGGCAAGAAGGTTGACACGCTGGTCCTCAACGGCGCCGAATGTGAGCCGTATCTCTCCGCCGACCACCGCCTGATGCTGGAGCACGCCGAGCAGATCGTCTCCGGCGCGCGCATCGTGCAAAAGGTTCTGGGGATCGAGCGGGTGATGATCGGCATTGAGGACAACAAGCCCGACGCCGTGGAGATCATGCGCAAGGCATGCGCGCAATATCCCGAGTTCAGCGTCACCGCCCTCAAAACCAAGTACCCGCAGGGCGGTGAAAAACAGCTCGTCTACGCGCTCACCGGCCGCAAGGTCAAGATGGGCGGACTGCCGCTGGATATCGGTGTTGTGGTCTGCAACGTGGGCACCTGTCACGCCATCTGCCGCGCCGCCCATGAGGGCCGTCCGATCGTGGACCGCGTGGTGACGGTTGGCGGATGCGTGGAAAAGCCGGCCAACTACCTCGTGCGCATCGGTACGCCTGTGGAATGGCTCCTTGATACCTCCAAGGGGCTTTTGCCCGAAACCAAGATGCTCATCTATGGCGGCCCCATGATGGGCATGGCCATCAGCCGCGAGGACATTCCCGTAACAAAGGGCTGTAGCGGGATCCTGGCCCTGGACAAGTTGGGCGCCCTGGCGGATGAAAGCCCCTGCATCCGCTGCGCGCGCTGCATGAACGCCTGCCCGATGAACCTGGCTCCCGCGGCGATTGACCGCGCCGTGCGCAAGGACCTGTTTGAGGCCGCCGAAAAGCTCAATGTGCTCAACTGCATGGAGTGCGGCGCCTGCACCTTCGCCTGCCCGGCGCGGCGCAACCTCACGCAGAGCTGCCGCGTAGCCAAGCGCATCATCACGCAACGGCGCCGGGAAGCCGCCGCGCAGAAAGGAGCCCACTGATATGCAAAGGAATCTGGTCGTATCTTCGTCTCCTTTCCTGCGCGACACCTCTGTGTCCACGCGCAGGCTGATGGGGGATGTGGTCATCGCGCTGCTGCCCACCGCGCTGGCAGCCATCTGGTTCTTCGGAGCCCCCGCGCTGGCGCTGATGGTCGTCGCGGTCGCGTTTGCGGTGCTCTCCGAGCTCGTCTATGAGAAGATCGCCCATCAAAAAAGCACCATCATGGACCTCAGCGCCGTAGTAACCGGCCTGCTGCTGGCCTTCAACCTGCCTGCCAACGCGCCCTGGTGGATGGCGGCGATCGGCTCGGTCATCGCCATTGTGCTGGTCAAGCAGATGTTTGGCGGCATCGGTCAGAACTTTATCAACCCCGCGCTGGCCGCCCGCACCATTTTGATGCTCTCCTGGGCGGGCCTCATCGCCGCGACCGCCATGCCCATGGGCGGGCAGATTTTCGGCCTGACCTCCGGCACGGTGGACACTGTCGCCTCCGCGACTGCGCTTGTTTCCAGCAGCTAGTCGGTCGGGGAGCTTTTCAGCGGCGACGTGCCCGGCAGGCTGGGTGAAACCTGCAAGCTGACGCTCATTCTGGGCGGCGTGTACCTGATCGTGCGCAAGGTCATTGACTGGCGCATCCCGGTCTTCTTTATCGGCACCGCCCTGATCCTGTTCTGGATCCAGACCGGCGTCTTCTACTCTGTGGAAAGCGGGACGGACAATGCCCTCTACCAGCTTCTCAGCGGCGGACTGCTGCTGGGCGCCTTCTTCATGGCCACGGACTATGTCACCAGCCCGGTCAGCAAGTGGGGCAAGGTGATTATGGGTATCGGCTGTGCGGTTATCCTCTTTGTGATCCGCACCTACAACAACAGCTATCCCGAGGGATGCTCCTTCGGCATCCTGTTCATGAACGTGCTTACGCCGCTCATCGACAAGTGGACCATGCCCCGCACCTTCGGCGCGGTGAAGCCTGAAAAGGCGAAGAAAGGCGAGGCCAAGCAGGGAGGTGCGAAGGCATGAAAAACAAATCCTTGTTTCATGTGTTTACAAACGGTCTGTTGAATGAGAACCCCACCTTCCGCCTGCTGCTGGGCATGTGCCCGACGCTGGCCATTTCCACGGCTGCGTCCTCAGGCGTGGGCATGGGGCTGGCCACGACGTTCGTGCTGGTGTTTTCCAACATGGTCATCTCCATGCTTCGCCATATCATTCCCGAGCGCGTGCGTATTCCGGGCTTCATCGTGGTCATTGCAACGTTCGTTACCATCATCGACCTCATCATCAAGGCGTTTTTGCCCTCCATGTCCGATACGCTGGGCATTTACATCCCCCTGATCGTGGTTAACTGCATCATCTTTGCCCGCGCTGAATCCTATGCCTTTAAAAACCCCGTCCTCCCGTCCGCCGTGGACGGCCTGGGCATGGGTCTTGGCTTCACGTGCTCGCTGACGCTTTTGTCCTCCGTGCGCGAGATCATCGGCAGCGGCAAGTGGTTCGGCATGCAGGTCATGCCCGAGGCATACAAGCCCATGTCGGTCATCATCACCCCGTCGGGCGGCTTCCTCACGCTGGGCATCCTGCTTCTGATCGTCAACGGCATCGTCAAGTACATCGGCAAGCGCAAGCAAATGAAGGCAAGGGGTGAGATCGCATGAACGAACT
The DNA here is from genome assembly GCA_944333375.1 of uncultured Eubacteriales bacterium. The sequence goes on along the minus strand of CALVKX010000002.1, from coordinate 24,444 downwards.
GCTTTTGATCGTCATCGGCAGCGTCCTGGTCAACAACTTCGTCATGTCGCAGTTTTTGGGAATCTGCCCGTTCCTGGGCGTTTCCAAAAAGACGGAGACGGCGCTTGGTATGGGCATGGCCGTCACCTTCGTCATGGCGCTGGCATCCCTGATTACCTACTTCATTCAGGCTTATCTGCTGGTCCCGCTGGATCTGGAATACATGCAGACCATCGCGTTTATTCTGGTTATCGCGGTTCTGGTACAGATCGTGGAGATCGCGCTTAAAAAAATCAGCCTTTCGCTCTATCAGGCGCTTGGCGTTTATCTTCCTTTGATTACCACCAACTGCGCCGTGCTTGGCGTGGCGCTGCTTAACACGCGCGAAGGATATAATCTCATTGAGTCTGTTGTCAACGGCACAAGCGCTGCGATCGGCTTTACCATCGCCATCGTAATGTTTGCCAGCATCCGCGAGCGCATGGCGACAGGCAATCTGCCCAAATGGATGGATGGCTTCCCCGGGGCGCTGATTACCGCCGGTCTGATGTCCCTAGCGTTCCAGGGCTTCTCCGGCCTGATCCAGTAAGAAAGAGAGGGCTCACGAATGATTCCTGTTTTGATTGGCGTAGGGGTCCTGGGCGGGCTTGGCCTGGTCTTGGGCCTGCTGCTGACGGTTGCCAACAAGGTGTTTGAGATTCCTTCCGACCCCAAGCGCGACGCGGTGCGAAATGCGCTGCCCGGCGCAAACTGCGGCGGATGCGGCTTTGCCGGCTGCGACGCGCTGGCAGACGCCATCGCCGCTGGCAAGGCGCCCATCAGCGCCTGTCCTGTGGGCGGGTCTGCGGTAGCCTCCGAGATCGCGAAGATCATGGGTGTGGAAGAAACGCCCCAGCAGGTTCGCAACATCGCAACCGTGGTCTGCCAGGGGACACTGGATCGCTGCAAGACCAAATTTGTCTATCACGGCTTCAGGGACTGTGTCGCCGCCACGCTCGTCAATGACGGCAACAAGGCCTGCAAGTATGCCTGCCTTGGCCTTGGCACCTGTGTTCGCGCCTGTAAATTCGATGCCATTCACATCGACGAACATTCCGGCATCGCCCGCGTGGACCCGGACAAGTGCCAGAGCTGCGGCGCCTGCGTGCGCGCCTGTCCCAAGCATGTGTTGAGCCTCCAGCCCGAGACTGTGCCTGTGCGCCTTCTGTGCCGTGCTGCCGAGGAGGGCAATCTCGTCAGCGATAACTGCAAAATCGGCTGCGTAGGCTGCGAGCTGTGCAAAGACGCCTGCAAGTTTGGCGCCATCACGATGGTCAACCACCTGCCCGTGATCGACATGAGCAAGTGCACGGGCTGCATGATGTGCGCAGAAACCTGTCCCAACGGTTCTCTGTGGGGCGATTTCGACAACCGCAAGATCGCGGAGATCGACCGCGATCTGTGCATCGGCTGCACCATCTGCAAGCGCACCTGTCAGTTTGAGGCCATTTCCGGCGCGCTCAAGCAGGTCCATGAGGTCAACGAGGCCTGTACCGGCTGCGGCGAATGTGTCAAGAAGTGCCCCAAGAAGGCCATTACGCTGCACGTGCGCAAGCATCCGCGCGACGCAAACGCAAAGGTGGGAACAATGCCTGTGGCTCCTGCGGTTCCCAAGTCCTGAGTTTCAAGGCGCGGCGGACAAAATGTCCGCCGCTTTTCCAGTTGAAGGGAGCATGCGTTATGAAGGTAGGTTTTATCGGTGCGGGCAACATGGGCGGCGCGATCATGCGCGGCGCTTTTCAGCACGGCTTTCTCAAGCCTTATGAGACCATGGTCTATGATGTAAGCGAGCAGCAGCTCGCTTCGGTCACCGCTGTTTATCCGATCCATGTCGCCGAAAGCAACGTCCAGCTGGCGCGGGAATGTGAATTTTTGATCCTTGCGGTCAAGCCGGTCTTTCTTCGCGGCGTGCTGGATGAGATCCAGAAATATGTGCACAATAAGAAAATCATCTCCATTGCCGCCGGCTGGTCCATGGCCATGCTGACCGAAGCGCTCGGCAGGGAAAACAGCGCGCAGGTGCTGCGCGTAATGCCCAATACGCCGGCGCTGGTTGGGGCGGGGTATACCGCGATTTGCGAAGAGCATACGTTCAACAAAGCCGCGCTGGCCTGGGCAAAGGAGCTGTTTTCCACGCTTGGCATGGTTCAGGTCCTCCCGGAACGGCTCTTTGACGCGGTGGTGGCCGTCAGCGGCAGTAGCCCGGCCTACGTCTACATGTTTATTGATGCCATGGCCGACGGCGCGGTGCGGCTGGGTATGCCCAGAAAAATGGCCATCCAGGCGGCCGCGCAAGCGGTTCTGGGCTCGGCCAAGATGGTGCTGGATACGGGCGAGCATCCGGACGCATTAAAGGATAACGTCTGTTCGCCCGGGGGAACGACCATCGAGGCGGTCCACGCCCTGGAAAAGAACGGTTTCAGGGGAATCGTCATGGAAGCGATGGATGCCTGCGCACGAAAGAACCGCAAGATGTCGACGCCGCCGGACAGGAGAGGAAAGCTATGACCCAGACCAAGCCCAAGCGCACTGTGCAGCTTTATACGGATGGCGCCTGCTCCGGCAATCCAGGCCCCGGCGGCTGGGGCTGCATCCTGTGCTACAATGGAAAAACCAAGGAAATGTCCGGGCATATGGCGCAAACGACCAACAACCGCATGGAGATCTTTGCGGTTATCAGCGGATTGGGCGCCCTGAAGGAGCCCTGCATTGTCGAGGTTTATTCCGATTCGGCTTACACGGTCAATGCCTTTAACGAGCACTGGATCGATAACTGGCAGAAAAACGGCTGGATGAACAGCAAAAAGCAACCCGTGGAAAACAGCGATCTTTGGAAGCTGCTTTTGCAGATCATTCGAATCAAAAGACACGAGATTAGCTTTCACAAGGTGAAGGGGCATGCGGACAACCCCTGGAACAACCGCTGTGACGAGATGGCGACGGCTGCGATTCGTGAATACCGCCGTCTCAACGGCGAAGAAGAGCCGCTTTCGTCGGCGGGGGAGAGCACGGGACAGAAGCAGCGTTCTTAAAACCTTTTCACAAGAATCCTTGGCGGGCCGGTCTGTGGTCCGCCGCTTTTTTAAAGGATGTATAAGAAACGGTCTTGACAGCTTGAAGAAAGCGGGGTAAAATGCAAAAGAACATTTCGCTAAAGAACACTTTTACGAATAGATGACACTGCAAAACCCATCTTTTCCGGGAGGCGCCATTATGCCCGAAATCACATACCAGGAGCGGCTCAACAGCGAACGCACCGAAAAAGTCCGCCGAATGTTGCGGGAGCTTCCTCCGTCCTGCTCGGACTTTATCAACAGTATCACCATGACCACCAGCCCACTCACGCGCATGGCCTACACGATCGATTTACAGACGTTTTGCAGCTATGCGGTCAAGGAAATTCCCTATTTTTCGACAAAAGAGCCCTCCTGCTGGACCGATGAGGACCTTGCCCGTTTCACGGCGCGCGACCTGAACGGCTATGCTGATTATCTGACCCTGTATTATAAGGGCGCGAACATCGACGAAACCGTCGAACAGCAAAAGGTGCTCCGAAACCACGAGTGCGGCGTCATGCGCAAGCTTTCCTCCCTGCGCTCCTATTTCGATTATCTCTTCAAGATGGAACGGCTTCCAGGAAACGTCGCCGCCCTGGTTTCTCTGCCCAAGCTGCACGAAAAACCCATTCTCCACCTCATCGGCGCTGAAATCGAACGGCTCCTGACGCTTGCGGACGACGGCGCGGAACTGACGCCGACGCAGCAGCGCTTTCACAGCCACACCCGAAAGCGCGATTATGCCATTCTGATGCTTTTTCTGGGCACCGGCGTGCGCGTGAGCGAATGTGTGGGCATCGACGAGGGCGATCTCGATTTTGCCTCAAATGCGGTGCTGGTCACCCGCAAGGGCGGCAACCAGGTCATTCTCTATTATCCGCAGGAGGTTGCCGACGCCCTCAAGGCCTATCTGGAGGAACGAAAGCAGATCCGGCCAGCCGTCAAGGCGGACGAAAACGCGCTTTTTCTTTCCTTGCAACGCCGCCGCATCTCTCAGCGCGCCGTCCAGCTCATGGTCAAAAAGTACTGTTCCGTCGCTGTCCCGCTCAAAAAGCGCATGAGCCCCCATAAGCTGAGAAGCACCTACGCTACGCGGCTGTATCACGAAACCGAGGATATTTATCTGGTCGCGGACGCGCTGGGACATTCCGATGTCAACACCACGCGCAGGCATTATGCCGCCATGAGCGACAAGCGCCGGCGTGAGGCTGCCAAAAACGTCCATCTCCCATCCTCTGCGGACGATTCGGAGAAATAGAAACATTCGTTCGTAAAACACTTGCCAACAGTGTTTGTTTTATGGTATGCTATAGCAGACTGAAACATAAGGAAGTGAAGCCATGAGCAATCCGCGCGGCGATACGCAGGCCCGGATCCTTGCTTATATTGAAAAGGCGACGCTCCAAAAAGGCTATCCGCCCTCTGTGCGCGAGATTTGTGATGCCACAGGGCTCAAAAGCACTTCCACGGTGCATGGCCATTTGATCCGGCTTGAGAAGAAGGGCCTGCTTTATCGGGATTCCATGAAGCCGCGGGCCATCTCCGTTCCCGTGGATCACAAGATGTACCGCACGGAGATGGTCAACGTCCCGCTCGTGGGCCGTGTGACGGCCGGGACGCCCATCCTGGCAACCGAAAATATTGAAGATTACATCGCCCTGCCGCAAAGCATGCTGGGCGAAGGCGAGCATTATATCTTATCGGTCCGCGGAGAAAGCATGATCGGCGTAGGCATCATGGACGGGGACTATGTGGTCGTTCGGAAACAGAATACGGCCTATAATGGCGATATCGTCATTGCCATGGTTGAAAATGAAGCCACCGTTAAGCGGTTTTACAAGGAAAAGGGCGTTTTCAGGCTTCAGCCCGAAAACCCGAAAATGGAGCCAATTATCGTGCCGGAAGTCACGGTGCTTGGCAAGGTGGTCTCGCTGTACCGCATTTTCTGATTTTTTGATGAGGGAGTGGGCATGGCATGTCCTGGTGGGAACAGGGTCTTCGTTTGCTTTTGGCCGTCATCATCGGTTGCGTCATCGGTATTGAACGAGAACGGAAGAACCGCCCGGCGGGCATGCGCACGCATGTCCTTGTGTGCGTCGGCGCCTCCATCATTGCCATCATGGAAAGCCTGATGATCGCCGATACCATCACGCTCAACATGAATAACGAAAGCACCGGCATCGCCATCAGCTATGGCCGCATCAGCGCGCAGGTCATCAGCGGCATCGGTTTTCTGGGCGCCGGCACGATCTTTATCAGCCAGAAGAAAATCGCCGGCCTGACGACCGCCGCCTCGCTTTGGAACGTAGCCTGCCTGGGTCTGGCCGTGGGCATGGGATATTATATCATCTCGCTGGCGGGCTGCGCGATCGTGATTATCACGCTGGCGCTTCTCCAGCGCCTGGTTCGCGTCAATTCCGTCAAGCATGTGGAGATCAAATTCATCCACCGCGTCGAAACCATCGCCTTTATTAACGATTATTTCCAGACCATCGGCGTACGTGTGCTCGATATTGACTTTCACGTGGAAAACAAGGGCAAGTACAACCTCTACACCAATATTTATACCCTGGATATGCAGGGCAAAACAACTTATAAGGATATCGTCAACAAGCTCTCCGAATACGCCAACATCCAGGGCATCCGAACCCGCAACACATAAGCGCCGCGCTCTATCCCGGCCAGCGCCGATCAAATGCCATGTTCCCATGAGGCGGCAATCCTCATGGGAACATCGTTTTTGTACCTCGAAAGCCAGTGGCGGCCGCACCCTCCGCCCGCCCCGGCATATCCTGAGAACGTGGATCTTTTCTTATTCTGCAAGGAGGGAGAAGCCTATGGCAAACCGCGTATCGCCATTTGCGGCCCTGACCGGGGCTGAAAAGCAGATCAAATGGCTGGAATACCAAAGCGTAAAGCTTCCTTACATACAAAGCGGTGTGGAGGATGTCCTGCCGCCGCAGGAGAAGCGGCAGGAAAAGCGCGAGCCGGTTGCGCCCGCTCGCCGGGAATCCGCTGTAAAGCGCGACCTCCCCGTCCCGCCGCCGGAGGTGCCGCGGGGCCCCATGCCGCAACGGTCGGATTTTCAGCGCTCGCGCCACAGCCAATATGACGCGGTCATCGCACGGCTGAAACAGGCCGAATTGCAGACCGGCGGGAAATACCATTCCATGTCATAGGCCGCGCAGATAGGACATCAGCCGCCTGCATTGCACAGCGGGTGTCTTGTTGGCCAGAATAAACGCGCGGGCGCGTTCGCCAAGGGCCTGGCGTTCCTCGGGCGGGAGCGAGAGCGCCTTGCGAACCGCCCGCATAATCGCCTCCGGCCCATCGCCCTCAATGAAGTAGAGATAAGGATCGTATTCCTGAGGGATTCCCTCCAGACGGTAGCACACGACGGGCTTGGCGGAGCGCAGATACTCCAGGGTCTTGCTTGGAAACGAATAGCGCGTGAAAGTCCCGCGGGGCGAGCGGGGGTTGATGAGCAGGTCAGCCCTGCTTTGCAGCGCCAGGGCCTGCTTGTGCGGCACGAAGCCATAATATCGAATATTGGGGGCTCGCCTGGCGGCCGATTCAACGTCGCGGCACATGCTCCCCTGTCCGCAGATCCACAGCTCGTATTCCGGCATCTGCGAAAAGGCCTCGAGCATCTCCCCCACGCCCAGATCCGGCTCCAGCGTTCCGCTGTAAAGCACGGCCGGACGCCCCTGCTGCCCAGCTGTGGGTTTTACCTCTTTGCTGTTGAGAATCAGGCCCTCGATCACCAGATAGGGCTTGTCTCCGATCCCCAGCGCCTCGGCCATGGGCCGGGTGAGCAGCACAAATCCGTCCATCCTGCGGCATAGCGCCATGCTTTTGCGTCCGCGGGCATATTCGATGCGCTTGAGCAGCCCGGACCTCCCCGAGGCCAATCCGAATTCGTTTGGAAGATCCGTTACGATGACGCAGGCCTTGAGGTCGGGATAGCGCTTTTTGACCCGCATGACGGCCTGAAGATACGGAAGATAGACCGTATAGATCAGCACCGTCCGATTCTGCGTACTCTGTGCGCACCATGCGGCAATCCGCTGAGCTGCCCGCATGGTGCGTCCGCATTGCTTCAGCCCGGGCAAGTTGATGCATCCCAGCTCATACAGCGTATGCCCGTCATGCCATCCGGCCGGAAGAAGCGCCTTGCTGTACTGCTTTGGAAAAACTCCCACGGGCAGGGCGTTGATGATGTCCAGCGCCTCGCCTCTTCCAAGGTTTTCCCTTATTCCCTCCGCAAAGGCGCGCTGGTAGCTGTCGATCTGGATTTGCAGCTTGTCCTTTGCGTTGCGGGACACCTCTTCAAGGGTATCTCTGGGGTACATCAGGGATAGCATCAACACGTTCATGAGCAAAGCTCCTTGTACAATGAAAGGTAGGAAAGAAACGCCTCGTTTGCGTCAAACTGCCTGGCGCGCGCCAGACAGGCCTGCGTGAGCGAGGGCTTTTTTTCGCTCAGCTCAGCCAGCGCGCCGCAAAGGGCCTCCACGTCGCCCTTCTCCACGACGCGGCCGCACGCCTCACCGCCGACGGCCTCGGGGCATCCGCCTGTACGGAACACCGCTATGGGCGTACCGCACGCCAGGGCCTCGAGATTGACCATGGGCATGTTGTCCTCAAGGGTTGGATTGGCGAAGCAATCCGCGGCGGTATACCATGCGGCAAGCTCATCGGCATCCCGCGTGCGGCGAAGGCCCAGCATCCCCGGCGGAAGCGCGGCAAGCTGCTCCTCCTCCAGCCCGATGACGACAAACCGATAGCGCTCCCCCATCTTTTCCGCCGCCTGGATCAAATAGCGCAGGCCCTTTCGTTCGTCCCATTCAGAGGCCACAGCCAGGATGACGCGCACGCCCTCCAGCCCGTAGGCGCGCCGCAGATCGCTGGGCGTTGGCCGGAATACGGAGCGGTTCACGCCGTTTGGGATCACGCGGACGGAATGTGCGCCAAGAAACGAGTCCCGAAGCGGCCCGGTCATCCATTGGCAGGGAGCCACGAAGGTGAGCGATTCAAGCGGCGAAAACAGCCGTTTCTTCATCCGATAGTTTCGACGCGAACCATCCAATCCCATACAGACAGGATAGCTGTGCTGCTGGGGACAGGCGTGGCACTCCGTGCGCCAGCGATCGCAGCCGCAAAAATCAAAGTATGCGCAATGTCCCGTAAAAGGCCAGCAGTCATGCAGCGTCCAGACGACAGGGACACCGGCGCCGCGCAGGTAGGAAAAGAGCATCGGCAGGTTCAGATAGCAGCCATGCAGGTTGTGCAAATGGATGATATCCGGCGAAAACCGCCGCATCTCCCGGATCAGCGCGGCGGTGCCCAGCGGACTTCCATACCCCTCCGCATCCAAAAGCTTGCGGGCGGCGCCGTGAAGCTTTCGCTCCCAGGCCGTGCCGACGCGAACGGCGAACCGCTCCGCCTCGGGCACGATGCCGGGAACGCCGTAGCCGATCCTGCACGCTCCCCCGTCCGCCTCCACAAGACGCGCGATCTCAAGCGCTATACGGCCTGTGCTTTTGACCCCGCAATAGGTGTTGAGCTGAAATACCCGCACTCAGTTCCCTCCCGCAAGCCGACGCAGCATCGCTTCCAACCTGTCCATGTGCTCCTGTTTCGTGAAATGGGCGCCGTAATAGGCGCGCCCCCGCTCCCCCATGGCCGCCTTGTCCCCGGTGGCGATAAAGCGCCGCACGATGCGCGCAAAAGCCTCAGGGTCGTCAGGCGGCGCGCAGAGGCCGCATCCCGACTGCTCGATCACATAGGCGGCCTCGCCCGCGATGCTCCCAAGCACCGGCTTTCCGGCGGCCATATAGCTCTGCACCTTTCCCGGCAGGGTATCGTTGACGCTGATGTCGTCCCGCATGCTCACCAGCATGGCGTCCGCCATGGCATAAAAGGTCGGCATCTCATTGAGCGGCCTCCGCCCGTAGAACGTCACAATCTCATCCAGACCAAGTGTGGCGGCGAGTTCGCGGCACGCCGTCTCGTTGGAGCCGTCTCCCACGATATGCCAGCGGATGGGCAGCTCCCGAAGCAGCGCGGCGGAGCGGATGAGCACCTCGACAGCCTGCACCTTTCCGATGTTACCTGCAAAGACGAGATCCAGCACGTCCGAGGCAGGCTTTTTCGGAAGCGGCGCACGAAAGACATCGTCGGCGAATTGGGGCATGTATTGTTCGTCCCCGACCTCGATGCCATGCACCGAACGAAGATAGCCCTGAAAGCGCTTCGATGAGTAGATCAGCAGATCCGCTTTTCGGTAGACCCAGCGGCTGACATGCTTCATGAAGCGATACAGCAGGGACCGCTCCCCCACGTTCATGGCTGCCAGGCAGGCCGGCCAGATGTCCAGCACATAGATCATGAGCTTCCGGGGCGTAAAACAGCGCAGCAGCGCCGCGGGAAGGCTCATGAGCACGGGCGAGGTGGAATAGGCGTACACCACGTCATAATCCCGTTTTAAAAGCAGCGCTTTTGCCGACGCGGAAAGCATATAGCTGACATAGTTAACGGCCAGTCCCAGCTTTCCCGGCCGGCGCCCGATTTCAAAGCAGCGCAGGATCTCCACCCCGTTTCTTGTTTGGCGGCGGTTTTGAAAGCGCTTGTATTCTTTTGGAACGATACCGCTGGGATAGTTGGGCAGGCCCACCAGCGCGGTCACCCGATGGCCGCGCTGGACCAGTGCCTCACAGATCTCCGTGACCCGGAAATTCTCCGGCCAGTAATGCTGGCAGATGACAAGAATGTTCATTTGTCTGCGGCGGCCCTGGCGGCTCGCTCCATCAGCTCGGCCGCCTGCTTCCTGCCGCGCTCGCATACCAGGCGCGGATCAAGCGTCGTGTAGGCGCCGTCCCGGTAGAGGACCTTTCCGTCAACCATGGTCAGCCTCACATCGCTGCCCTGCGTGCAATAGACGAGGTTGCTCTCCATGTCGTTGCAGGGGCACATATGGGAGCCCGAGGTGTCCACAAGAATGAGATCCGCCAGATAACCGGGTTTCAGCAGGCCAAGGTCGCGATAGCCCAGCGCCTCCGCTCCCGCGCTGGTGGCGGCCGCTATGGTCTGCGCCGGCGAAACCACCGTCGGGTCGAGCGTATAGCCCTTCTGGAGCATCGGCATGAGCTTGATTTCTTCCCAAAGATTGAGGTTGTTGTTGCTCGCCACGCCGTCGGTTCCCAGCGTAATCCTGCATCCCGCCCTGAGCATCCTGGCCACAGGCGCAACGCCGCTGGCCAGCTTGAGGTTGCTGATGGGGTTGTGGAGCACCGTGACCTTTCGGCGCGCAAAGAGCTCGATATCCTCATCGTCCATCCATACGCAGTGCGCAGCCAGCACCGGGTAGGCGGTCAGCCCCAGCTTCTCCAGATACTGCGGCGGGGTAAGACCGCGGCGTTTCAGGCTTCCGTCATAATCCAGCTTCGTTTCGCTGACATGGATATGGATGGGAATATGATAGGTTTCGGCCGCCTCCCGAATACGAAGCAGCACTTTTTCGGTGGTTGCGCCCTCGCTGTGCGGCGCGAGGCTGACCCGGATGCGGTCACCTGCCGCGTGATTCCATTTTTCAATGAGGTCGATGTTTGGAATCAGGTCGGCGCAGCTTTCGTCGAAGTCCACAACGCCATGGCCCAGCAAAGCGCGCATGCCGCTGTCCCGTACGGCCTGCGCTTCCATGTCCATGTGCATGTACATGTCGTTGAAGGAGGTGGTGCCAAACCGCAACATCTCCAAAATGCCCAGGTCGCTTCCCGCGCGCACCGCCTCGTCCGTCAGGTGCTTTTCGACGGGGAAAATCGCTTCGTTGAGCCAACGGTCCAGCGTCAGGTCGCTGCCGATGCTCCTGAGCAGCGTCATGGGCGTATGCGTGTGCATGTTGCAAAGCCCCGGCATGGCCAGCGCGCCCTCGCCGTCAATCCATTCGTCCTCCTCAAAGGCTGGAACCCCGCTCCGGGGGCCGGCATAGACGATGCGGTTTCCCTCGATCAAAACCTCCGCATCGGGAATAAAGGGAATATGCGCCTCGTCTGTCACGCCGGGCATCAAAAGGACATTGGTAATACGAATCCGCATATGGCCATCTTCCTCCTTTTCTCATTGGAATCATTATAGCATACTGGATTTGAAAAGGGAACGGCCTGGACCGTTCCCTCGGGATTTAAAGGATATAGCGCTTGAGGTCCATGCTGACCTCATCCTTGCCAAGGTGCTCGACGACGTAATCGCCATTGATGTTGAGATAGACGTTTGGCATCTCGTCGCCGCCGGCGTTGAAGCTGATATCCTCCAGAAGCTTCTCAAAAACCGCAAACAGGCGGCGCGCGCCGATGTCCTCCTTGGTTTCGTTGAGCACATAGGCCGCGTGAGCAATGGCGTCGATGGCGCTGTCCTCGAAGGAAAGAAAGACCTTGTCCACGGCAAGAAGCGCCTCGTACTGACGGGTCAGCGCATTTTCGGGCTGGGTCAGGATGGCCTTAAAGTCCTCCTGCGTAAGGCTCTTGAGCGTCACATGCACGGGGAAGCGGCCCTGCAGCTCGGGGATCAGGTCCGACACCTTGGCCACATGAAACGCGCCCGCCGCGATAAAAAGCATGAAATCCGTACGGACAGCGCCGTACTTGGTGTTTACGGTGCTGCCCTCCACGATGGGCAGAATGTCGCGCTGCACGCCTTCGCGGCTCACATCCGGCCCGTGGCCGCCGGAGGAGCGGCCCGCGACCTTGTCGATCTCGTCGATGAACACAATGCCCTGCTGCTCGGCCCTGCGGATGGCCTCCTCGCGCACCTCATCCTCGTCGATGAGCTTGTCGGATTCCTCCTCCAGAAGAATCTTGCGCGCCTCCTTGACCTTTACGCGGCGGATCTTGGTCTTTTTGGGCATCATGCCCCCCATCATATCCCCGATGTTGATGGAGTTGCCGCCCACCTCCAGCTGAGGGAGCTCGTCCTCAACCTCGATTTCAATTTCCCTTTCCTCCAGCGCGCCGCTGCGGAGCTGCTCGCGCACATCCTCCCGGCGGACGGCCAGCTTCTCCTGCTCCTCGCGGGGAATCTCAGGCTCTTTCTTGCCGCCCAGAAAAAATTCAAAAGGATTGCCCGAGGAGCTTTTCTTGGGCGGATTGACGAGCAGCGACACCAGCCGGTCCTCCGCGAGCACGGCGGCGCGGGTTTCCACACGCTTGGAAAACTCCTTGCGCACGATGCGGATCGCGTTTTCGGTCAGATCGCGGATGATGCTCTCCACATCCCGGCCCACATAGCCAACCTCAGTAAACTTGGTGGCTTCCACCTTAACAAACGGCGCTTTGACCAGCTTGGCCAGCCTGCGGGCGATCTCCGTCTTGCCGACGCCCGTTGGCCCGATCATCAAAATGTTCTTGGGGCTGATCTCGTTGCGGATGTCCTCGTCGAGCTGGGCGCGACGGTAGCGGTTGCGCAGCGCGATGGCCACCGCCCGCTTTGCCTCATCCTGACCGATGATGTAGCGGTCCAGCTCCCGCATGATCTCCCTGGGTGTCAATTCGTTCATGACCTGCCTCCTAGAGCGTTTCCACGCTGATATGGTCGTTGGTAAAGACGCAGATGGAGGCGGCCACCTCCAGCGACTTGACCGCAATCTCCTCGGCGGAGAGGGTGGTGTTGTGAATCAGGGCGCGCGCGGCGGCCAGCGCGAAATTGCCGCCCGAGCCGATGGCGCATACGCCGTCGTCGGGATCGATCACCTCACCCGTGCCGCTCAAAACCAGCAGCGTGTTTCGGTCCGCCACAATCAGCATGCTCTCCAGCTTGCGAATCGCGGTGTCGCTGCGCCAGTCCTGCGCCAGGCTGACGGCGGCGCGCTCCAGATTGCCTCCGCACTGGGTGAGCTTTTCCTCAAAGCGCTCGCAAAGCGTAAACGCGTCGGAGACGGCGCCCGCAAAGCCGGCGATCACCTGGCCGTTATAGAGCCGGCGGACCTTTTTGGCGCTGGACTTAAAAACGGTATTTTCCCCCATCGTCACCTGTCCGTCTCCGGCGATGGCGACCTGATCGCCCCGCTTGACGGCACAGATCGTGGTTCCTCTCATGGTCATTGGGGATCATTCCTCCTCGGTCATGTACAGGTTCAAAATCCACTGCGAAAGGTTGCGCCCGGCCTGAGTGTCAAGGCTGGCGGCTACGGCGTATTGGGGAACGCCCTGGGCGTCAACGGTCAGATCGTTCATCAGGATGTGGTTCAGGCCACGAAAAGCCTTAAAACTCATGAATTTCATGTTGTCGCCAATCGCGTCGGCGTAAGCGATGCGACATTCATCCTCGGAAACGATCGGGTCCCGCCTGCCTTGAACGATATAGGTGGGAACCTTAAGCTCCTTAATCAGGGCTATGGCGTCGTAATGAAGGTCCTCCCAGAAGTAATACCCGTTTCGCCCGAACAGCGTCACCGCGCTTGCGTCTTCCTGAGAAACGGAGGAAACCTTGCGCAGCATCTTCTCGATGAGGTCCCGCTCCTGCTCACCCATGGCCTCGTAGACATCCGCCTGCGTGTCGCAGTACCACTCCAGCAGCGATTTTGGCGAGCTGCCGATGGCGATCATGGCGGTAAAGCCGCCCTCGGACTGGGAAACGATGCGGGGCGCGAGCATGCCGCCAAAGCCGATGCCAATCACCACGACGCGGTTGAGATCGACGGACGGATTTTCACGCAGCATCTGGCAGGCGGCCAGGGCGTCCTCCACGCTCTCCTCCCAGACGCTTTCAAAGCCGGCTTCATCCGGGTAGGCATAGCCGCGGGCGTCATAGCGCAGGGAAGCGATGCCCATCTCGCCCAGCGCGTGCGCCAGGTCCGCAAAGAAGGCCGTTTCCCCCATCGTCATATCCCGGTCGCAGGCAGTGAAATCATGGACAAACACGCATGCGGGAACGAGCTCTCCCTCCTGCGCTTCCCTGGGCATGGTCAAGACGCCCTCCAAGGCATGGGGCGCCTCGCCCACCGTCACAGCGGTTTCCGTGTAGCCCGGCTCTACGCCTTGCTCTTCTCCAACGAGCATATCGCTGCCGTCGCTGACGGTCTCCTTTTCCGCCGGCACGAACTCCACCGCCATGACTTCCCAGTCATCGGCCTTGTTCTTATGGGTAAAATACATGTCGAGGTCCTGCTTTTCCATGATGAGATGCAAAACGTGCGTCTTGAGCTTATATTCCGGCTCCTCGAAGCAGCGGTAGCTGCCCAGCCCGACAAAAGCGCCCGTCATCCATTCCAGGTCGATCAAAAGCGCCTCGTAGGTGTCCATGGGCATATAGCGGCGGATCTGAAGGTCATAATACCCCCACAGGCGGCTCATGGACTTGCCCTCGATATAATCCAACGCATATTGACGAACCGTCTCCTCCGTCCATACCGGCACGTCGTCTTCCATCTGCTTGGCAGCCAGCGACATGCCCGGCAGGCATGAGAGAAGCAGCGTCAGCATCAGGATCAGGGCGATTGTGCGTTTCATCTTCGTTCTCCTCCTCATCGGTGGTCCCACATAGCATATCACACAGGGAAGCGTTAGGAAAGGCTTTCCTGCTCCATTCGTCCCAAAATCAGGTCCAATTCCAGCAAAGCGCGTTCGGAAATCTTCTCATAGCGCTGTTGCTTGTTGCGGATGCGCTTTTCGCCGGGGCGCATCTCCAGCGGATCGATCAGCCCGAAGGCGCAGTTCATGGGCTGAAAGCGCTTATTGGGCGTGGACACATAGCGCGCCATCGCCCCGATGGCGGTACGTCCGCTGAAGTGCGGCGGCGTGAGCCCCCGCTCGCGAAAGGCGGCGCTCAGGCCGCACATAAGGCCGCTGGCGGCGCTTTCCACATATCCCTCCACGCCGGTGATCTGCCCGGCAAAGGCCAGGCGCGGCTGGCTGATAACCCGATAGGTATCGTCCAGAAAGCCCGGGCTGTTGAGAAAGGTATTGCGGTGCATCACGCCCAGGCGGGCAAACTCCGCGTTCTCCAGCCCCGGGATCATGCGAAAGACGCGGCGCTGCTCAGGATAGGTCAGCCGTGTCTGAAAACCCACAAGGTTGTAGAGGGACGCCGAGAAGTTGTCCCGCCTGAGCTGAACGACGGCGAACGGCTCCCGCCCCGTGCGGGGGTCGCGGAGTCCTACGGGCTTGAGGGGGCCGAAGGCCACGGCCATATCGCCGCGCTTGGCCATGCTCTCGATGGGCATGCAGCCCTCAAAGACCGCGCTTTCCTCAAAGCCGCGCACCGGCACGGTTTCCGCGGTCTGGAGCGCATGGACAAAGGCCATGTACTCCTCCCGGTTCATGGGGCAGTTGAGATAGTCGGCGCCGCGATCGTAGCGCGACATGCAATAGACCTTGTCCATGTCCAGGCTGTCGGCGGTCACGATGGGCGCCGCGGCATCGTAAAAATGCAGCGTGCTCAGCCCTTCCATCCGTCCGATCGCCTCGGACAGCGCGTCGCTGGTCAGCGGACCGGTGGCGATGATGACCGTCCCCGTCTCCGGGATCTCGCGCACCTCCTCGTGGTGCACGTTGATGCGCGGATGCTCTGAAATCGCGCGGTCCACCGCTTCCGAAAAGCCGATGCGATCCACCGCAAGCGCCCCGCCCGCGGGCACGGCGTTCGCGTCCGCCGCGCGCATGATGAGGGAATCAAGCATGCGCATCTCCGCCTTGAGCAGCCCGACCGCGTTTGAGAGCCGGTCGCTTCGCAGGCTGTTGCTGCAAACCAGCTCGGCCATGGTGTCCAGCGACTGGGCGGGCGTCCTTTTCCCCGGCTTCATCTCGTAGAGATCCACCTCAACGCCTCGCTGCGCAATCTGCCAGGCGGCCTCGCACCCCGCCAGGCCCCCTCCGATGACCGAAATGCTCATTGGTCCTCATCCTCCTGGGGACGAGGGACGGAGATCTTGTAGCGGCAAGTTTCGTTGGCGCACAGATGGACGACCTCGCCGCGCTTTCCGGGCTTTTCCACCATGTAGCTCCCGCATTTGGGGCACTTGTCCACGATGGGCTTTTCCCAGCTCACAAAATCGCAGTCAGGGTATTTCTCGCAGCCGTAGAACTTGCGGTTTTTCTTGCTCGTCTTCTCCATCAGGCGCGCGCCGCACTTGGGACAGGGCGCGTCGATGTAATGAACAATCGGCTTTGCGTTGCGGCAGGCCGGAAAGTTGGGACAGGCCAGGAACTTTCCGAAGCGTCCCATCTTGTAAACCATCATGGCGCCGCACTTTTCGCAGGGCACGTTGCTGACCTCGTCCTTGACCTCCACCTTTTCGATCTGCTCCTCAGCGACGCTGAGCATCTTTTCAAAAGGCGGATAGAAATCGCGCAGGATCTGCCGCCATTCGGTGGTGCCCTCCTCGACCGTGTCCAGCTTATCCTCCAGCGAGGCGGTAAATTTGGTATCGACCACGGGGCCGAAATACTCCGTCATCATGCTGGTGACCATCCGGCCGAGCTCCGTGGGATAGAGGCGCTTTTTCTCGCGGGACACATACCCGCGCGAGATGATGGTGGTGATGGTGGGCGCATAGGTGCTGGGCCGTCCGATCCCCTTTTCCTCCAGTGTCTTGACGAGGCTCGCTTCGGTGTAGCGCGCGGGCGGCTGGGTAAAATGCTGCACGGCGTTTACCTCGCCAAAAGTCGTCATGCTCCCTTCCTCAAGCACGGGCAGGATGCTTTCCGGGGTCTCCTGCTCGTCATCCGTGCCTTCCACATAGACGGCGCGGCAGCCGTTAAAGAGCATGTGCTCGCCATAATAACGCATCTCGACACCATCGCCAGCAATATCGGCCGTCAAAGTCTGAAAGACCGCCGGCTTCATCTGGCTGGCCAAAAAGCGCGTGTAGATGAGGCGATACAGGCTGTGCTGCTCGCGGCTCAAAAAAGGCTTGACGCTTTCGGGCGTATGCTCGATATAGGTCGGACGGATGGCCTCGTGCGCATCCTGCGCGTTTTTGCGCCCCTTGTACTGGTTTGGCGTTTCGGGACAGTATTCCTCGCCGTACTGCGAGCGGATGAAGCCGCGAGCCGCCTCCACGGCCTCTGCCGCCACGCGCACGCTGTCCGTGCGGATATAGGTCACCAGGCCGACGGTGCCGGCCTTCCCGAGATCAATCCCCTCATAGAGCTGCTGGACGACCTGCATGGTCTTGGCGGTGGAAAAATTGAGCTTGCGGCTGGCCTCCTGCTGGAGACTCGAGGTGGTAAAAGGCGGCTGCGGCCTTCTGAGCTTCTCGCCCGCCTTGGCGGAACGGACCGAGAAGGAGGCCTTCAAGATGCGTTCCTTGGCGGCCAGCGCATCCTGCTCGTTGCCGATCTGCGCCTTCCGACCGTCCAGGCTGACCAGCTTTGCCTCGCAGATCATCTTGCGGCCCTTGGAATTTTGCGCCTCAAAGGTCGCGGTCACGTCCCAGAACTCCTCGGGAAGAAACGCCTCGATCTCCTGCTCGCGCTCCACCACCAGACGGGTGGCCACGCTCTGCACCCGGCCCGCGGAGAGGCCCTTTTTAACCTTTGCCCACAGCAGCGGACTGATTTTGTACCCGACCAGACGATCCAGCGCGCGCCGCGCCTGCTGGGCGTCCACGCGGTCCATGTCGATGGGGCGGGGATGCTCCAGGGCTTCCTTGACCGCCTTTTTGGTGATTTCGTGGAATTCGATGCGGCACGGCTTGGCGGGATCGATGTTGAGCGTGTGCGCCAGATGCCAGGAAATCGCTTCGCCCTCGCGGTCAGGGTCAGTGGCCAGGTAAATACGGGAGGCGTTTTTGGCCTCCTTTTTGATCCGGGCCAAAATGCTGCCCCTGCCGCGGATGGTGATGTATTTCATCTCAAAATCGTGGTCCGCATCCACGCCAAGCTGGGACTTGGGCAGGTCGCGCACATGCCCCTGCGAGGCCTCCACGCGATAGCCCTTTCCCAGAAATTTCTCAATCGTCTTGGCCTTCGCGGGCGATTCCACGATGACCAGTTTCTGTGCAGTCGTCGCCATCAAACTCCTCCTCTGTTGCCCGTCTGCAGCGACAGGCAAAAACGGTTGCCGGCTTCCCGGCGGATCAGACCCAGGATCTCCAGCGTTCCCAGCTCGCCCAGCAGCTCGGAGCCGTCGCGGTCCAGACGGCAGGAAAGCTCTTGAACGTCCAGCGCCTCCACGCCGAGCTGCCGGAGGATCTCCCGCTGAATGTCCGTGAGGGAAACCGTCTCGTCCTCCCCGGTCTCGCAGGGCTGCGTTTCCAACCCCAGGTCCTCCAGGATATCCGCGGCGCTCGTTACCAACCGCGCGCCCTCCCGAATGACGGTGTGCGGGCCCTGCGCAACCTCCGTGCCCACGCGGCCGGGCACGGCGAAGACCTCACGGCCCTGGGCAAGCGCGGCGCTGACGGTATGCATGCTGCCGCTTCGGACCTGACCCTCGACAAACACCACGCCCAGGCTCAGGCCGGACATGATGCGGTTGCGGAACGGAAAGTGAAAGCCCTTCGGTTCCGCGTCCAACGGATATTCGCTAAGGATGAGCCCGATTCCTCCCGCGATTTGCCTGAACATCGGCGCATGCTCGGGAGGATATGGGACGTTGATCCCGCTTCCGAGGATACCCACGGTCCGTCCGCCGGCCTCCAGAGCGCCCAGGTGGGCGGCGCAGTCAATGCCGCGCGCCAGGCCGCTGACCACGCACATGCCAGCCTTGCACAGATCGCGCGCCATGGTAAAGGCAACCTCCCGCCCATAGGAGCTGCACCGCCGCGCGCCGATGATGGTGAGCATGGGCATCTTAAGAGATTCGAGATCGCCGGCATAGTACAGCAGGTACGGCGGATCGTCAATGGCGTGCAGTTGCTCAGGATAGTAAGGGTCCTGCGGGAAAAGCAGCCGCACGTTTATCCTCTCAAGCCGTTCCAGCAGCGCATCAATCGCCGCGTCCGAATGAAGGCTTTTGAGCACCTTGTGTTCGGATGGCGGAAACTCCGGACCTCCGCGCTTTCCGAACGCTTCCCAGACTCCCTCCACCCCCTGATGGCGGCTGGCGAGCCGCTCCACGACAGAGGGCTGGATCTCGGCCGAGGAGAGCCATAGAAGGCATCTTTGCTCCATGGATATCTGCATGTACTACCTCCAGTATCTTCCGTCCACGTTTCGGAACTGTATGGCCAGGATCACATCCTGCGCCTCGATCCCGTCATGGTCTGCAAGATCCGCGACGGTGCGGGCGACTTTTCGGATTCTTCCATAGGTACGCATGGTGATGTGAAAACGCTCCACCGCCTGCCGCAGAATCACCGCCGCCATGGCATCCAGGCCGCAGTAGCGCTCGATTCCCTGCTGGTCGAGCTGCGCGTTGCAGTGAAACGACAACCCCTCATAGCGCTTTTCCTGCCGCTTCCGGGCCCTCAGGACCCGCCCGCGGACGGATGCGCTGTCCTCCTCCTCGCGCGCGCTTTCGATCTCCTCGATGGAGACGGCGTCCATCTCCACCTGCAAATCAATGCGGTCCAGCAGCGGCCCGCTGATGCGGTTGAGATACCGCCGGATCTCGCCCGGCGCGCAGCGGCACTCCCGCGTCCTGCTTCCAAGATTCCCGCAGGGGCAGGGATTCATGCCCGCCACCAGCATGCAGTGGCTCTGATAGCGGTTCTGTCCGCTCACGCGCGTCACGTTCACAAAGCCGTCCTCCAACGGCTGTCGAAGCGCCTCCAGCGTCTCCCTGCGGAATTCCGGCAGCTCGTCCAAAAACAGGACGCCGTTGTGCGCAAGCGACACCTCGCCCGGCCTTGCCCTCAATCCGCCGCCGACCATGGCGGGCATGGAGACGGTATGATGCGGCGCGCGGAACGGACGCTGCGTAAGGAGCCCTTCGTCCTCCCCCATCTCACCCGCGGCGGAATGGATCAGCGTTGTTTCCAGCGCTTCCTCATACGTCATCGGCGGCAGGATGCCCGGCAGACACCGCGCCAGCATCGTTTTTCCGCTTCCGGGGATTCCCACCATCAGCAGGTTATGTCCCCCGGCCGCCGCGATTTCCAGCGCCTTTCGGGCGGCGGACTGCCCTTTGACATATTTCATGTCGTTTGCCGCGCCAAAGCGGGTGGGCTTCGCCTCGTAGGTCGCCGTAGGGTGCGGGGTGAGCGGGGCGCGGCCCGTCAGATGCCCGTAGACCTGTAAAAGCGTCTCGGCGGGATAGAGGGTCACGCCCTCGATACATTCACATTCCCGCACGCTCTGTCGGGGAAGAATTACTTGTCGCACGCCGTGCTCGGCGGCGGTAATCACCATGGCAAGCGCACCCCGGAGAGGCATCAAACGCCCTTCCAGCGATAATTCCCCCAGCAGCATCGTCGAATTCAGCTCGCGGAACATCTCCGGCGACGGCGCGGCCAGCAACGCCACTGCGATCGCCAGCTCAAAGGCGGTTCCCTCCTTTTTCACATCCGCGGGCGAGAGGTTGACCGTCACCTTTCCAAAGGGAAAGCTCAGTCCGCTGGTGGCAATGGCGGCCCTTACTCGGTCACGGCTTTCCTTGACGGCGGCGCTTGGAAGGCCGACGATCTCAAAGCCGATCATGCCGTTTGAGATGAAGGCCTCCACCACCACCGGGTAGCCGTTGACCCCGCTGAGGCCGCAGGACAGCGTTTTGGCGAGCATGGCGGACCACCTCTTTCGCAGCTTGCATCAATAGTAGAGCTTCGAGAACCACTTCATCGCGTCCAGCCACGACGTGCTGGTGAGCCAGCCCGACGCATAGGGGAAGAACAGGACAAAGAACACCAGCGCACCGGTCAGATAGAACGCCATGGCAACGCGGCGGGAGCGTGCGGGCAAACGGTCCAGCCACCAGGCCGTGGCCATGATGATAAAGGGCACACTGGCAAAGTAATGGTAGATGTACATGCTCCTGGGCACCAGCACCCAAGGCAGGTACTGGGCCAGGAAGCCGACCACCAGCACCGCAAGCGTAAGGTCGCCGTCGCCCTGGCGAAGCGACACGCTGTCCCGCAGACGTACATACTTGACGACAAAGGCGACCAGAACCCCGGCCATCGCCACGGCGCCGAGATAGAAGACCCATGGGTTGCCCAGGCACATGATGGTGCTTTCATAACCGGCGGGCTCGTATTTGTCCTGCGCAAACCACATGGGCTTGAGGATGAACGGCCATTGCCACCAGGGCGACTGGAAGGGATGGTCCATCCCCAGGCCGGGCGTGCTGTGGTAGTTGAGCATGCCGATCTGCGCGTCGATGATGCGCTTGAGGGAAACGGCCCCCGTAGGAGAGAGATACGGAATGTAGCACAGGTAATAGATCGCGCAGGGAACCAGGATGAAAAACACGACGCAGAACCCGCAGGTGATGAGGATGCGCTTGAGCGTAAAGTCCTGCGCGGTTTGAATCCTCGTCCTGTCCGCATCATCCGGCTTCGCGTGCTCCAAATCCATCGCGCAGGCTACGTTGCTGACCCGGTACTGGCGATAGATGGCGACGAAGAACAGCACGGCCAGCCCCACGGCAGAATACAGACCGATCCATTTGCTCGCGATGGCCAGCCCCATGAAAAGGCCGCTCAGGGCCAGCGGAATGAGGCTTCTGCGAAGGCAGCGGTCAAACAGGCGCGGGCCTTTGGAATCGCAGGCAAAAACGTCGGTTTGCAGGTAACGGACCATGCAAACGTAGCTCAGGAGGATGAAAAACACCGGGAAGGAATCAATGGTAGCGATGCGCGTCTGGGTATAGTGCATCAGGTCCAGCGAAAACGCCAGCATCGAAACCGTGGCGACGGAGCGCTTGTGCGTGAGCTGGAGCGCAAGGAGATACAGCGCCGGCAGCATCAAGACGCCGATGAGCGCCCCAGCAAACCGCCAGCCGAAGGGCGTCATTCCGAAGATGGCGATGCCAACGGCCATCAGAAGCTTCCCCAGCGGCGGATGCGTGGTTTCATAAGGCGCCTGACCATGCAGGTGCTCGTAGGCGGTGCGCGCATGATAGATCTCATCGAAATACGTCCCGTTGTACCAACCCGGTTCGCCGATGCAGGTATCCTGCTCGTCAATGAGGTTGGAAACGGGTTTTTCCTCGCTCAGCACCTCCGTGCGGGCGCCTGTATGGCTGATGATGGTCAGCGGCAGGTTTTCACCGTTTTCGTCCCGCACGACGATTTCCCACAGGTTCAGCCCCGCCTCGCAGGCGTTGAGGCGCAAATAGCGTCCCGTAAACCAGACCACGCTCGTGGGCGAATCGCTCAGGTAGGTCACTTCGCCGTTGCTCTGGGTGGACTGGAGCGCATACAGCCAGCGGTAGCACAACCCCTCGCGCATCCTGCAGGGGATCTCGGCCGACCAGGTTTCGCCGTCGTCGCTGGTCGAGACGGAAAAGTCATTATAGCTCACGCCCGCATAGTACAGGAGGCTGAAACGGGTGCTCTCGCCGAGGTCAAATACGATCTGCTCGTCAGGCGAGGTGGATACCCAGCCAGTCTGCGGAGCCACGGTGCTGCCCAGGTTCGTAAACGCCAACGCGCCATAAACCAGGCAGGTAGCACCCATCACCAGGTAATCCCGCAGCTTGAGATGGAGGCGCGCATCCCTGGGTGCCAGGAGCATCTGCTCATAGCTTGGCGGGACGGCCTTCTCCGCTTCTTCAATGCGGATCGGGTCGCTTTCCCTCAGTCCCGTCCATGCGAGCCAGAAGGCGTAGCCACACAGGGCGAGGTTGCAGACGCAAAGGACATCATTGAGGGCAAGGGTGTCGGAGTTGAGATGCCCCATCTCGGCGCCAAAGAGGATGGCGTTGTCCAAAACGACAGCTGTATTGATGAATGTCGTGATGGATAGCCCGGTAAACAGCGCCAGCAGCCGCCGGTCACGCACAAGGACATAGGCGGCCAGCAGCAGCGGCAGGGCGGGGAGCAGATAGCGTTCATGGACCTTAACGCCCAGCATGTAGATACCGATCAGCCCCAGCGCAAGGAAAAACGGAAGATGGCTTGCCCTTCGGTCAAAGGCCATGCAGAGGATGACGAACGCATAGACGTAGGCCATTACGGCATAGCCATAGACCGCGTAGCTGACGCGGAAGAAGGCAAACCCAAACTGGATGAGCGAAAACAGCAGCGAAAGCGCACCCAGCGCCGCCCGGCGCGGATCGGACCTGAGAGCCTGCCGGACCTTTCCCAGCAGGCAGACAAGTCCTCCCGCGCAGGCGCACAGCGCCGTCACCAGCGGGAGCGCGACGGGCACACGGGCTTGCATGTCCGTCCAGTTTGCCCCGATGAGATAATAGAGGTTGGCGGTATTGAGCGTCGCGTAGGCGTAGGAGGAAAGCGTTTCTTTATACAGCCCAATCAGCCAGCCCGGCGACTGATTGACGGAAAAGGGCACGATGATTGCCGCTGCCGCCAGCACGGCCAGACCGGCCCCGATTCCAAGCGATCGCCATTGCGCGGCGCGCTGCGGCGGGTCCTGTTTTTTCAGCAGGCACACAAGCAACCACACAGCGCCCACAGGCGCATAAAGCAGGGCCTGCGGCTTGAGGAGGAGCGAGACAGTAAACAAGGGCAGCGCCGCCCGCCAGTCGCGGCGGATGGCGGACAGGCAGGTGAGGAGCAGAAACAGCGCCAATACGCTGTCCGCCTGTCCCCAGGCGGAGCCGTTGACAATCACCGCGGGGCTGAGGACATACAGGCCGCCGACGACCGCCGCCGCCGTATCGCCTATGCGCTTGCGCGCAAAGGCAAACAAAAGGACCGCGCCAAGCATGTCGCACAGGATGGGAACGCTCTTGACCACCAGCAGCGACGAGCCCCCAAGCGCCCTGAGCAGCAGCCCGCAGGGCCACAGAAGCAGGATATATCCCGGCGGATAATCGCAAAAGTACCCTTCCTCATAAAAGCCCGCCGGCCCGCGCTCCGCCATGCGAAGGCTCCAGGCCGTGAAACAGCTGATATCCACCGAATAGCCCGGCACCGCGGCGGCCAGAGCGACGCGCAACACCAGCGCCGCCGTCAGCACGGCGCCAAAGGCCACGGCGGCCCGGCGCCCGTCCCTGCGGTCCAGCAACGGGCGCGCCAGCAGATAGATCAGTCCGAAGGCAAGGCCCAGGACCACAAACAGCACCGTGCTCTTTTCCCCGCTCTCCGATACGGCGGCCGTATCGGCCGAGGAGACGTAGCTCTCCGTCTCGTACCAGATGGAGGCGATCACCCCGGCAGGCAGGGCATCCACCTTCTCCAGCCGGACGTCGTCAAAATACGCCTTTCCGACGCTCTCGGAGCCATAGCCGCCAACGCGCACGCCGAAGCTCAGCTCATGCTGATTCTCGCCGGTTTCCCCGTACCATTCCAGGTATCGCCACTGGCCATCCG
>CALVKX010000001.1 GCA_944333375.1 uncultured Eubacteriales bacterium | reverse complement strand
CGATATGGTATTTGCAATTCCAGCTTGTATGCGATAAACTATTTACGTCGTTCATTTTGAATGACCTCCCTTTGCTTGCTTGTGCAGTTGGCAGACCGCACTTCTATTTTAGCAAAGGGAGTTTTTCTTGTCTGCATAATCGGCACAAGCCTTCTTTTGAACCACTCGCCTAGCGAGTGGTTTTCGGCATACAATGATCCAATGCCAACCGGCATTGGCTTTCACACGACGCTGAAAGCATGCTTTCTATCAGGCGATAGTTGCCCAAGCCACTATCATTTACACATGTCGGCAACGCAAGAAATTCTGTACGATCCAGCTAGAATTTTATCTGCGGAAGAACGTTTGAGTACGCAAAGTTTTGTAGAAATTGAACAAGCAATGGATGGATATAGTATCTTTATCTTCCCCAAAGTGCAATCTTTGATAATATATATTTTCAGTTGGTCTGAAAATGATTAGAAGAGCGGCTTCAAAGCGATTGTTCCCGCCGAGTGCTTTAACATTGATATGCGTTTCCAAATGAAACGCTCAGACAGTTGAAAAAAAGTTAAAGCCTTGCCCCTCAGGAGAACCCGAGTCAATATGGAAAAAAGCGCGGGACACATCAGGTTTTTCCTGCTCGTCCCGCGTTTTACATGCTGTGGAACAGATGAAATGCACCTCATCTGATGCCGGCAAAGAGTCGCACACGGCGTCAAAGACCCGCGCCAATGGACTGCGGCGCACAGAAGCAGACCTGGGGATTGCGCCGCAGCAATGAGGCGGGAATCTGAGGCTGAATGGGATCAGAAAAGACGTGGCGCGCAATGCCGTGCTGCCAGTCGCGGTTGAGAGCGATATAAATAGAGCGCGCGCTGAGAATCTGCCGCATGCCTATGGTGATGCAGTATTCCGGCATGCCACGGATGTCTCCGCGTTGATAGCCATAGGCGTTGATGGTGCGCGTCTCCCGACTGATGGGAAGCACCCGCGTGTTCAGAGCCGCAAATTCGTCCGCCGTCATCTCTTCACCCGGCTCGGGCGGCTCGTTGAAGGCAACGTGCCCGTTGATACCCAGTCCTCCAAGGCACAACTCCGCTCCGCCAAGTTGCTCGATAAGCGCGTCGTATTGCGCTTCGTAGCCGGGAAGCGGAAAATGCCGCTGGCTCTGGGGAATGGCATAGGCCGCATCTACGCGGCTGTAAAACTCGCTGTTCATCCTCGCGCGAAAGCTCATCGGATGCGCTGCGTCAATGGGCTGTCGGGGGCTGAGGAGGTACTCGTCCATGTTAAAAAAATGGACGTGCTCCAGGGAAATGTGCAGCCTGTTGACCAGTTCGGCCAAAATGGGATACTGTCCAGTGGGACCCACGGGTACAATCATCACACAGGGCCTGTTTTCACGCTGGCATTGCAAGATGGTTTCCAGCATGGTCAGCGCCATGTCCAGGTACACGTCGTATTCCGTGGGGAGCAACCTGAGGGTTATTCCGCAGGCAAGTTTTCGATCGTTCATCTCTCCGGCCTCCTTCCTTTCATGCGGCATTGAACCGGCGTCCTCCGATGTAGACATCCCTTACGTAGCCATCCGCAGACATCACAACTATATCGGCATCCTTGCCCCGTTCAAGGCTTCCCTTTCGGTGCACGCAGCCGCACAGACGTGCCGGAACCAGGGAAAGCATCCGGGAAACTTCGCATACGGGAATACCGTAACGAAGGTGAGCGACGCGGAACACGCGGTCCATGGTGGCAATGCTGCCTGCATAGGAGGACAGATCCGTCAGCTGTGCCACGCTGTCTCGAATGACCACGGGTACACCGCCTTTTTCGGGCCCCAGGATGCTGCGGGAAGCGTCGGTGCCGGCAGCGCGCATTGCGTCCGTAATCAGACAGATGCGATCCGCGCCCTTGATTCTGTTTGCCAGCAGCATGGACTCTCTTGGCACATGGCATCCGTCCCCGATAAGCTCGATGGTGACATCTTCGCGCAGATAGGCGGCTTCAATCACACCGGCATGCACAATACCGTTGACCTTATGGAACGTCGTCATGGCATTGTAAAAATGTGTCACATGGCTGAAACCCCAGTCAAATGCCCGCATGGCCTGCTCCGCCGTGGCGCTGGTGTGCGCCACGGCCGCCATCACGCCGTTGGCCTTCATCACCTGGGCAAACAGCTCCATCTGCTCAAGCTCCGGCGCGGCATCCCATCGAAGGATGTGGCCCTGCGCGCGCCGCAGGATCCTTTCCAGCATGGCCCTGTCAGGCACGCGCTGGCATAGGACGGGCTGCGCTCCCCGGGAGGACGCCGCAAAAAACGGTCCCTCCAGATGCAGGCCCAGCAGCTGCGCCCCCTCTGCCGCGGCGGACCGGGCCTCCAGAAAACGGTCGATCACCCTTTCCAACAGCGCGTCTTCGCACGTCATGGTCGTGGGGACCAGCGCCGTGGTACCATGGGCGGCATGCGTCCGCGCCACAGTTTTAAGCGCCTGCACCGTTGCGTCCATCGCATCGGCGCCACCGCCGCCGTGCACATGCAGATCAATAAACCCTGGGAGAATGTATCCACCCTCTGCATCCACACGCTGTACATCCTGGGGACAGGGATAGCCTATTTCAACAATCCGTCCGTCCTCGATCAGGATGGAACCGTTTTCAAGCACGCGCTGGGGGAGCACAAGCTGTCCGTTACCGATCCACAGGGTATCCATAAGCCACCCCTATTTGTTGTACACGCGGATTTCCGGCACCACGGGCGTGGTAGCTGCAAGCGCGAGCGCATAGATCTTGGCGTCCGGGTGATTCTGGAACAGCGACACCGGCACATGACATGTGATGGGGCCGTGCAGAGCCTTTCGAAGGATAGCGGCATTCCAGTCGCGGGGCATGAGCATGCGGATCTTCCGGGCAAAGTTGATCTCCTTCATTCCCACCGTGATGCAGTAGTCGGGAATGGCGTCAAGATCGGCACCGGCATTCATATAGGCGTTGATGGTTTTGGTCTCGCGCGCAATCCTGAGGATACGGGTGGGGCGCTCCAGAAATTCCTCATCCGTGCAGCTCTCTCCACTCTCCGGCGGCTCGTTGAACGCAATGTGACCTGTAATGCCCACGCCGCCCCAGCACATGTCCAGTTTGCCAAAGCGCTGGATCAATTCCCAGATGTACTGCTCGTTGCCGGGCTCGGGGAAAATGCGCTGCTGCTCAGGCACGTTGAGCTCCTCATCCACCAGTCCGTAGAAAATGCGATCCATTCCGCCCCGGAAGGAAAGCGGATCATCCTTGGGAAGATAGGCCTGATGCTGGTCAAGATACTCATCCATATTGATAAACCAGCAGTTTTTCAGGCTGATGCGCCGCTTGTTGACCAGATAGAGAAGGCGCGCATAAGGACCCAGCGGGCCATAGGGCACGATCATGACCGTCGGCTCGCCGCGTTGGTTGTTGCTCTCAATCAGTTCGGCCACTTCCATGGCCATCTTCCAATACAGATCAACTTCCGTTTCGCATAATTCCAGGGCAATCCGGCTTCCTTTTCCCAGATCGGATGCAGCTATGGTACGATAATCCTTCATAACAGATACCTCCCTCTAAGATTGTGTTGACCACCAGATCATGTCCAAAGTGTACGTTTTGGACGAAAAAACGTCAATATACCGAATTCTGTATTTTATTTTGAAATTCATCATGTCCTAGATTTCTTCCGACGCCGCGGCCTGGTGATAGGTCAGGGGAAGCGATACCGTCACGCAGGTGCCTACGTTTAGCTCGCTTTCAATGGACATGCTCGCCTCGTCGCCATAGAGCAGCCGCATGCGGTCCAACACATTACGCACCCCAAGCGATGCACGGTCGTTCTCGCCCGTTTCCTCCTTCTGCGCTCCCGTACGCAAAATCCGCTCAATCGTCTCCTCGGACATGCCATGCCCCTGGTCGCGTATGCTGATGACCAGCCTGTCGCCGTCTATGACGGCCCGGGCGATGATGGGACGATCCGCATGAGGGACCTTACCGTGAATCAGCGCGTTTTCCAGAATCGGTTGCATAATCATGGTGGGCACCAGCGCCTCCTCGGCCCCGGGGGAGATGTCAAAGGATGCCCTAAGTGCGTCGCCATAGATATGACGATAGATTTCGACATACTGCCTCAGGCTTTGAAATTCGCAGCGTACCGTGGAGAAACGCCTTCGCATCGCTTCCGCGTTCTGGCGGAAGTAAGCCGAGAGCATCGTAATCATTTCGCTCAGCTCGGGGTTTCCATCCAGTTTGGCATGCGCATTGACGGTTTCCAGCGCGTTGTAGATAAAATGGGGATTGATCTGCCACTGCAAAAAGCGATAGCGGTATTCGAGGTTTTGATATTCCGCAACACCCTTGCGGTTTTCTTCCTGAACCACCTTGTCCAAAAGGCTGCGGACCCGGTCCGTCATCTGATTGAAGTGCTCGGTCAGGATGCCGATGTCATCATGGCTTTCGATGGGCATGACGACGCTGAGGTCGCCCGCAGCCACCTGATTCATGCAGGTTACCAGCTCTCGCACCTGTCGGGACATGCGATGGCCCATCACGCGAGCCACAATCAGCCCGCACAGTGCGCCAAGCAGCGCCACGAGCACACCGCTGCGCAGCGTGGCGTGACGCACCTCGTTTACGACAGAGATTGGCAGCAGGCCAACGGCCTGCCATCCCTCATAGGTACGCGTGCAGGTGGTATAGTTTTTTTCTGCGGCAGCGAAAGCCGACGCCACGCCTGCCTTTGCCAGCGACAGCAGATCATCGCTCTCATCAAGGCCCACAGAGGATACCAACGTATCGTTCTCGTCAAAAAACAGCAGGCCGCAGTGCAGCGTCTGATTATATTGTCCCAAATCAACCAGCGCGTTTTTTCGGATCCTGGCGGCGATACGGCCCACATATTTGAGGGGAGAGGTGGTGTAGACGTCGCGCAGCAGGAACAGGTTGCCCGTTCCTGTACGCACCCATTGCGCACGGCCGTACTGTTTCTGGCTGTATTCCGGCTGAGACAGGAGGTGTTCGGCCTCTTCGCTGGCCCCGGCAGCCTGCACACCGATGATGTCGCTGCTAAAAAAGCGGCCATCCTCCAGCCGCACGGTGACATAGTCATAATCTGCGCCGGTATCCACCATTCGGCTCAGCGCAAGAATCAGAGCCTGCCGTGCCTCCGGGTAGCCAATGCTGTCCGGGCTTTTGTTAAGCATGGACTTCATCTGCTGCGCCGTGCCACAACTTACGCTGGTGGTATAAAGATGGCTTTGCACGCTGGCGGTCGAGGTGGAGAAATTAATGAGGGCCTGTTCGGTAAGCAGGTTTAGGCTGGCGAAGTTGCTGTTGGTTGCCATCCGGGCAGCGGTCTGGGTCATCACCGTGGTGATGGCAAAGACCACCAGCAGCACAATGAGCAGGTTGATAAAAAACAGCTTGTTTTGGAAGGACCAGTCCTTAAAACGCTTCATCAGCTCTCCCTTTCCGTCGTTTCAGCATCTGGTATCATATAGAAAACGTCCTCCAAACCCAGGTTGCGGAGAACGTTTTTATTCCACGGATTTCAGCCCTTGACAGCTCCCGCGGTAATACCGCTGATAATATACTTCTGACAGAGCAGATACAGCGCCAGAATGGGAATCATGGCCAGGATGAAGAAGGCGAACGCTTCGTTGAGCTCGGTGGTCTTGCCGTTAAAATACTGAATCTGGGCAAGGGTGAGGCTTTTGGAATCCTTCTCGCGCAGCAGGATGATGGAAGTGGAATAATCGTTCCAGATAAAGAGGGTATTGAGCACGAGCTGAGTGACGTTGATGGGGGTCATCAGCGGAAAGACAACCTTCCAGAACGTCTGGAACCGATTGCAGCCATCAATGCTTGCGGCCTGTTCAAGCTCTCGGGGAACGGTCTTGACAAAGCCGGTAACGGCCACCATGCTGATGGAAATCTGCAGGCCGGAGCGGGCGATGATAAAGCCGATGTTGGTGCTGACAAGCCCCATGTTGTACCAGTTGAGAAAGAGCGGAAGCTCGAAGCACTGGAAGGGGATGAGCAGGCCCAGCGTCAGCACCGCGTAGATCAGTCGGTAGACGCGGCCGTCATAGCGTGCCAGAACCCACGCGGCCATGGAGGTGAATCCCATCAGGATCAAAACGGTGGGAATGGTGTTAATGACGCTGTTTTTAAAACCGATGCCAAACAGCTCGTTTTCAAAAATCACATTATGGAAGTTTTCCAGCGTTGGGTTTTTGCTGAAGGCCAGCCGGTTGGCGGTGATTTCTGTGGCGGGCTTAAAGGCGTAGAGTACGGCCACATAAAACGGGGACAGCACCACGATCAATAGCAGCAGAATAAACGTCACCCGCAGGAACCTGCGAAATGCCCTTCGGTGATGAGGAAGACTGTTTTTCTCAAACAGTCGGTCCATGCTTACAGGTCTGGCGGTCATGTCTCCACCTCCAAACGGCGCAGTACACGCGTAACAATCTGCGTCAGGACAATCAGGATCACGGTCAGAATAATGGCTGCCGCCTGGCCAAGGCTTGCCTTATTGTTGGCAAAGATGGACTGGTAGATATAAACCGCCGTAGTCTGCCCTTCCTGAAGGTTGGCAGCCACCACCATGGGCAAGTCAAAGGTTCTCAGGCCCCATGCCAGAATGAGCGTGATGTTGGTGGTAAAGGCGGGGACAATCATGGGAATGGTAATGTGAATAAACTTCTGCCACGCATTTGCTCCCTCCACGGTGGCGGCCTCATAGAAATCCTGAGAGATGGTTTGAAGCGCGGCGATATAAATCAACATGCAGTACCCCATATCACGCCAGGCGGCCATGATGGCCATGGCCGGAACTACCTGTGACGGCAGTCCCAAGGGACTTACATTACCTGTCAGCGGACTGTAAACGTCCGTAAATACATAGGACCAGACGATGGCGCCTGCCGTGACCGAGATGGTAAAAGGAAGGAAAAAGATGGTGCGGGAGATGTTGTTAAACAAAGAGGATTTGTGGATCAGAAGCGCCAGAGAAAAGCCCAGCACATTGGACCACAGCAGGTACTGGATGGTAAAGTTGAAGGTGACGCCAAGGGACATGCGAAAATATTTGTTTTCCAGCAGATACTTGTAATTTGCAATCCCGTTGAAGGGATGATCGGTACTGACGATGCTTTTCCAGCTTGTAAACGAATAGGGGATTCCTTGAAAAAAAGGGATCAGCACCACGAAGGTGAAGAGCACTATGGTGGGTAGCAGAAACAGTGCGTTGCTCAAATGCGTGCGTCTGGAATACCCTGTAAGCTGGCGAGGACGAAGATCTTTGCCCATATCTTGATCGCTCCTGTCGTTGGTAGAAAGCATTGCGAGAAGGGATAGAAGCGCGGGCGGATGCCTCCGCCGGGTGGGCCGGACGTCCGGCCCGAATTCTCCTTGCCCGTGGAGTCATTCCAGCCCCAACGACACACGCAACGGCGCTGGAAGGAATAAGTCAGCCAATGCGCGCAACGCCCTTTTTGAAGGACCGAGGACGGCTGACCGGGACAGTCAGCCGTCCTGCTTGACACCATGAAAATCCGTTGATTCCATGCGTCAAAGATGCTTACAACGCAGCCTGCGCGATCTCCTCGTCAAAGAGCTCCTGCATATAAGCCAGGCAGGTCTCCACCGAGTTGACGCCGGAGGACTCCGTGCCAGTGCAGCAGTACACGGCCCACGCGGTCAACGCTTTGCGGTAGGCGCTGGTGAACGCAGAGGAGAAGGGCGCGGTGAAGTCGCCGTAACAGGCAGTGTTCCCGGAAGCCTTGGCCTCAAGCAGCGTCAGCAGCAGCTCGGGCGTGTTTTCGGTGGTCGCGCCGGTAATGCAGGGCTGATAGCTCTCGTCAGACCACAGGCCCATGCAGTCGGTCAGCCAGAACTCAAGGAACTTCTGGCCCCACTCGGCGTTGTCGGACTTGGAGTTGACCATGAAGGACTGGTCCACCTGCACACCCAGTACCGGCGGATCGCCGCTGTCATCCGTGGGGCAGAGGAAGAAGCCATATTCAAAGTCCGTGCCGCCAATCAGGCTTTCGATGCTGCCGATATTCCAGGTGCCCTGATAGAGCATGCCAGCCTGGCCGGAGATGAACATTTCGTTGGCGTCGGTCTGCTTGTTGGAGGTCGCGTTGGGCGCGGCCCAGTCTCCCATGCGCTCGCCCCAGATCTCAAGGGCCTCGGCAAAGTACGGATAGTCGGTGACCTTCTTCTCGCCGCTCATGAGCTTCTCGAACATGTCTTTGTCGCCGTTGGCCAGCGCCTTGGTCCACAGCACCGGACGCATCTCAATGTCGACGGAAGCGCCGTCGGCATACCAGTTGGCCCAGGGCGTGATGCCGTTTTCCTGGAGCGTTTCGCAGATGGCCAGCAGCTCAGTCTTGGTGCTGGGCACTTCCAGGCCAAGCTCCTCAAAGATCTTGGTGTTGTAGAACACGCCCCAGGACTTGAAGTCCACAGGATAGGCGTACCATTTGCCCTGATAGGAAACGTCCCCCATGTCGCCGGCGCTCAGGCCAAGCTCCTGGATGACCTCGTTCCCGGTCAGGTCCATGATATATCCCTCTTCAATGAGGTTGACATACAAACCGGGGTTGCCCATGATGATTTCGGGATTGTCGCCCGCGGCAATGGCCGTTTCCAGCTGCGGCCAGAAGTCGGTTCCCTGAGAGTAGGCCAGGTTCTCAAATTCGATGGTCACTTCGGGATGCGCCTGTTTGAAAAGCTCCTGGATCTTCTCCATGCCTTCAGCCTTATCGCCTTCCACCATGTAATGGAACACCGTGATTTCGATCACGTCGCCTTCCGCCAGCGCAGCAGGAACCATGGCGGCGCACAGGACCAGAATCAGAATCAGTGACAACAGTTTCCTCATTTGGTTAACCTCCTTGGGCAAAGTGCCCTTTTTGTTGGCGGCACGTCCGACCGCTTGGGAAAAAGAGAACGGCAGCCTTCCCTCCGGCAAGGGAAAGCCTTTTGTTAGATTTATTATGGCAAAAAAGTGACCGTCTGTATATGCATCGTTTTTATGAAATCCTTCTTAAAATCCACTCTTTTTTTGTGACGTTAAAAAAGCACGGTGAAACCGTGACACAGCGTGTCGAAAAAGCTCGCCTGCGGCGATCTTTTCCGCCAGGACACGTTTCCCCTGCGCCTGCGGCGCGGCCGGGGAAACGTGCAAGGAAACCTTGCTGCGCAAGGCTTCCGAATCCACCGCACATGTCGCTGGATTCGGAATACAGCTCGGAGGGCTGTGGCCCTCCGAACCTCCCTGAAGGGTTTTTTGACAGTCTGAGCACGGTGAAACCGTGACAGTCGATTCCTTCCGTCTTCCCGGAGAAAAAAAGATTTTCGGGTACGGATAAAGCATCTGCGAAAAGTGGTGCGCCATGACGCGAAGCGCTGTTTTTACTGCTTTGCCAGGCGCTCCCGGTACTGTGTAGGAGTCATGTGCTCCAGCCGCTTGAATACGTTATAAAAGGAAACATAGTTGCTGTAGCCCACCGCGTGAGCCACCTCTTCGACGCGGATGCGGGGATCTGCCAGCAGCGTATGGGCGATGTCCATCTTGGCACGCAACACATGATTGTGAAAAAGCACGCCTGTCTCCCGGCTGATAAGGGCTGAAAGATAGTTCGCGCTGACCTGAAAGTGATCGGCAACATCGTTGAGCTTGAGGGATTCAGCGCCATGCAGGCGGATGTATTCCAATACATTTTTGGTCAGCAGGGAACACTGATCCGATTTCTCACGGTTTTCCCTGCGCAGCATGGCGCTGAGCGCCTGCAGGCACCGGCTTACTTCCGTCTCGCCTGTTACATACCACGCATCGTTGAGCGCCTTGTCCACGTCCCCGTTGCTGCTTGGCGGAAACTTCTTGCTCAGCAACAGCACATACAGCGACACCAGCGCCCGCAGATGGCTGTACTGCTGGCCGCTGAGCCGGACAATTACGCGGGCGGCCTCCTGGGCGGATTCATCGCTGAGATCGGCCGTCTCAATGAGCTGGGACATCTGCTGCTGCATCTTCGCCATGGCGCTGTCGCCCATGGGTTCTTCCTGGGAATAGAAACCGCAGACGCTCTCCTCCTGATTCATGGTGTTTTCCCATAGCGCCTGACGGGCCTGCTGATACGTCTTTCGGATCTGATGCTGCGAAGTTGCAAGCGCACTGATGCCGATGCACACCCTTTCAGGAAGCGCATCGGCAATCCGCGTGGCGATTTCCGTCGCTTCCCTGCGCCAGCCGTCACCTGCATCCTCGCACATGACATACAGCACCAGCGAGTCGTAAAGAATGATGGAGAGCGTTCGCGACTGCCAGTCGGTCAGCAGCCCGTCCACCCCCTCCAGCACGGAGGGGGGAAACGCATGCACGTTTTCAGGCTGAACGATAATAAAATAGTAGGCTTTCGCATAGAGCTGCGCATTATCCAGCATTTGATGCACGTTCAGCCCAACGCGGGAGAAGTTGGTCAACAGAGACAGCATCTGCGCCTGGCGCAAGAGCCGGTTGGCTTGCCTGCGCACTGAAAGCGTCTCGCGCTTTTCGCGCGCCTCCTGCAGCGCGCGCTGCACGGACTGGATCAGTTCCTCGTTTCGGATGGGTTTGAGGATATAGTCAAACACAGACAGTTTGATGGCGCGGCTGGCATACTGAAAACGCTCATAGCCAGTGATGATGATTACCTTCATGTCGGGAAGTTCCTGGCGCACTTCCTCCAGCATCTGCAACCCATCGATCTGCGGCATGAAGATGTCAGCCAGGAGCAGGTCAGGCCGGGCACTGAGGATCAGATCGCGGCCGCTTTCTCCGTCGGAGGCGTAGCCGGCTATTTCGCAGTTAAGCGCCTGCCAGTCGATGGTCTGAATCAGAGAGCGCAGCGTCACGGGATTGTCTTCGACTATGACAACTTTCGCCGCTACCATGAAAAAACGCCCTCCTATCATCCATGATTATGAAACACCGCGTACCTTGCTGATTATTATACCAAAAAAAACACAACGTGCAAGCAGACCGCACAGATCCTGCCAGTGCATCATTTTCCCAAGGGACAAATTCATGGTTTTTGCATATAAAATGTTGGAATCGGCATATAGCTCACTTTTGTTTTTTATTCTACAATAGAGTTGACCCAAGTGCATACCGTAGCGAAAGAAGGCTTTTTATGCTTAATTACAATGTTAAAATCGGTCTGGCACCTATGCGGAGGGATGTTACTCCCCGCCCGGGAATTTTCAACTGGGAAAAAGCCCAGGAACGTGGGCAGCGCATCGTTGCCTATATTGAAGAGCACTTCTCCAGCGAACAGGTATCCTTTGTGGACCTCAAGGGGATCAACCCTGTGGATCTGATGTACTGCGACGACGATGCGCAGGAAGCAATCAAACGCTTCACGCAGGAAAAGGTCGATGCGGTGCTCATCATCAACTGCAATTTCGGCAATGAAGAAATTGCGGCACAGGTTGCGCGGGCGCTGGGAAAGCCCGTGTGCATCTGGGCGCCCATGGATGACAGCTTCCTTGAGGACGGCACGCGCTATACCGACAGCCAGTGCGGTTTGTTTGGCGTGAGTCGCCAGCTTCAGCGCTTCCATATCCCCTTCAGCTACATTGAAACCTGCGCGGTGGAGGATGAGATTTTTTCCAGCGGACTTGCGCGGTTTGTTTCGGTGACGTGTATGGTAAAAAATCTCCGGGGCATGCGCATCGCTCAGGTGGGGCTTCGTCCCAAACCTTTTTGTTCCGTCATTTTCAATGAAGGCGAGTTGATGGAGAAATTCGGGCTTCAAATCATTCCCGTCAACCTTGCCGTTATCATTGATAAATACAACCAGATCCTCCGGGAGCGCGACGCGGAACTGGAGGATGGTG
This sequence comes from uncultured Eubacteriales bacterium, assembly GCA_944333375.1. The sequence continues at coordinate 33,463 of CALVKX010000001.1, read as the reverse complement.
CCAAACTGCTTTTGTCCCGCTATGAAATGGATGATGTCACCCCGCCGCTGCTAAAAAAAATCTATGCGTTTGTGCTGCTGTATCAGTGGGTGTTTGAAACCTATCGGGTGCAGGCCGTGAGCGCCGAGTGCTGGACGGCCATGCAGCTGGCCGTGGGCGCCATGCCTTGCACGGCGTACAGCGTCCTGGCGGACATGGGGTATATTATCGGCTGCGAAAGCGACCTTCACGGGACGCTGACCATGGCGCTGCTCTCCTGCGCGGCGATGGGCAAAAAGATTCCTTTCTTTGGAGAATTTACCGTCCGGCATCCCAAGAACCGAAACGCGGAGTTGCTGTGGCACTGCGGGCCGTTCGCCTACAGCCTCAAAAAGGATGGATGTCCCTGTAAAAACGTCAACATGCGCCAGTGGTTCCAGGTCAAGGACGGCCAGTACACGGTAGCCCGTTTCGATCAGGATGGCGGAGATTACAGGCTGTTGACGGGCGTATGCAAGACCACGGACGGCCCCTACACATTCGGCACCTATCTGTGGGCGGAATTTGACAACCTGTCTGCCTGGGAACGCAAGCTCATCGAGGGGCCCTATATTCATCATATGGCGGAAATCGAAGGGGACTGGACGGAGGAACTGCGGGAATTGTGCAAATATGTGCCGGCACTTTCCATCGACACCGTGAATGAAGGGAGATAATGCGATATGCTGATCGGTATGAAGGAACTGCTCAACATCGCGCAGGCGCGCGGCTGCGCGATTCCGGCTTTCAACGTATACAACGCGGAAACGGCTCTGGGCGTGATCTTTGCCGCCGAGGAAGCCAAGGCGTGCGTCATCTTGCAGATGTACAGCCGTCTTTTCACCAGCTATGAGGCGCAGTTTCTCTCGCCGGCGCTGGTGGAGGCTGCGCAGCGCTCAAAGGTTAAAATGGCGTTTCATCTGGATCACGGGGCCAGCGATGAGGCCGTTGTCCGGGCGCTGCGCTATGGTTGCACCAGCGTCATGCGCGATGCTAGCGAGCTGCCCTTTGAGGAAAATGTCGAGGTGATGAAACGGATCGTCCACATGGCCCACGACGTGGGTGTGGATGTGGAGGGCGAACTGGGGCATATCGGTCTGGCCCAGGAAGGCGTGCCTGCGGAATATACCCGGGTGGACGAGGCGCAGGCGTTCGTACAGGAAACCGGCGTAGACGCGCTGGCAGTCATGGTCGGCACCGCTCACGGACGGTATAAGCAGGCGCCGGTGATCGCCGTGGACCGCATCGCTCAGATCGCTCAGACGACGGGTACTGCGCTTGTGCTGCACGGTGGAAGCGGTGTGCCGGACGACCAGATTCGAAGCGCCATCAGCGCAGGAATCCGCAAGATCAATTTTGGCACGGATGTGTGCTACGCCATGCTGGATGCCGTGCGCTTAACCAGCCCGGACCTGATCGCAGTGGATATTTTCATGAAAGAACCCACGCAGGCTGTCAAGCGCTTTGCACTGGAGAAGATTCGCCTTCTTGGCGCGGAGGGAAGCAATGAATGAACCATGGCCGGAGATAATCGGCATAGGATCAACGGTATACGACACGCTGATGGTCGTGGATAGGTTTCCGCAGGAGGATACCAAACTGGAGGGCGTGGAAACGCGGGTACAGGGCGGAGGGCCCTGCGCCACTGCGTTGGTGGCGGCGCAGAAGCTGGGGGTAAGCACCGCTTATATGGGCACCATCGGCGACGATCCCTTCGGACGGTTTATGCTGGAGGATCTTAAGCGCTGGAAGGTGGATACCAGCCGCGTGCGCATCGTGCCGGATGTGGTGAGCTTTCATGCGGTGGTTTTCCTTAATCGGTCGCGCAGCACCCGCACCTGCATATGGAACCGGGGTACCGTCCCGCAGCCTACACGGGAGGATGTCGATGTGCACTTGCTGCGGCATGCCAAGGTGCTGCATCTGGATGGGCATATGCTTGAGGCGGCCGTGTACGCAGCCGCGTTTTGCCGCAGGGAGGGGATAAAGGTCAGCCATGACGCGGGCGGCACCTATCCGGGGATAGAGCGGCTGATGCCCTATGTGGACTGGTTGATTCCCTCGGAGGAGTTTGCCATGAAAATGACGGGGACGCAGACGGCCGAACTTGCCGCGCAAAGGCTGTACGAGACGTATCATCCCGAGCTGCTGGTGCTTACCCAGGGAGTCAGGGGCGGTCTGTTGCTGGACGGAGGAGGCATGCGCCGCTATGAAAGCTACCCGGTGGATGTCCAGGACAGCAACGGTTGCGGCGATACTTTCCACGGCGCGTTTATCGCGGCCAAAATCAAGGGCATGAGCAATGAGCAGGCGTGCTGTTATGCCAGCGCTGCCGCGGCCATCAAGTGTACCCGGCTGGGAGCGAGGCATGGCATGCCTACCGACAAAGAATGTAGGGCTTTTCTGCAGGAGCGGGGCATACGGCTGTGACGGCAGATCCCGTCCGCCGACATGGAACTGCGCGGCGCAACCCGAATCGTGAGGAGTGATTTTATGGAGCGCAAGGGGTTTATGTTTGAGATGATCCGTACGGAGCTGGAGGATATTGTCGGCGTTGAGAATGTCTCCACCAGCAAAAGTGACCGGCTTACCTACGGCGTGGACTATTTCTGGATCAGCCGCATGTGGGTGGACCGCGGTATGACTCCGCCGATGCCCGATATTATTGTCAGGCCCGGCAGTGCCGTGGAGGTTTCCAAAATTCTCAAAATCGCCAACTATTACAAAATCCCCGTCAATATCTGGGGTGGCGGCTCGGGCTCTCAGGGCGGCGCTCTGCCCATGGCGGGCGGCATTATGATGGACATGAAGCGCATGTGCCGGTTGATTGAGATCGACGAAATGAGCCGCACCATTACCGCCGAGGCGGGCATGATCTTCCAGCAGCTGGAATGGTATGCCAACGAGCGGGGCTATTCGTGCCAGCACATTCCCTCCTGCCTCACCTGCGGCACCATTGGCGGCGCACTTGGGCACCGCGGCATCGGCATCATGTCCACCAAGTACGGCAAAATTGACGATCAGTGCATTTCTATGGAGGTCGTTCTCCCCAACGGAGACATCATCCAAACGCTTCCGGTCCCCAAGCATGCGGCAGGGCCTGACCTCAATGAGATTTTCATTGGATCGGAAGGCACGTTAGGCGTGATTACGCGCGCAACCTTCAAGCTCTTTGAGCAGCCCGAAAGTCGGCAGCATATCGCATTTCTCTTCCCCGACATGCACTCGGGCTATATGGCCGGGCGCGACATCATGCAAAAGATTAAGCCTTCCATCCTCAGGTTTTTTGATGAGGCGGAAACCGTTTCCATCATCAAGAAAATCCTCGGCTTTGAGAAAAAGGGCTGTTTCATGAACCTTACCTGCGAGGGCATGCGGCGCGTTGTGGACATTGAGATGGAAATCGCCCAGGAGATCGCCGCAAAATACGGCGCGCAGAACCTTGGCAGCGAATATGGTGAAAAATGGTACGAAAACCGTATTACCTTCTTCTACCCCGGCCATATCATGGACATTCCGCAGATGTTTGGCACCATGGACACCGTCTCCACCTATGCCAACATCGAGAAAATCTACTGGGCCATGAAAAAGGTAATCAACGAACAGTTCCCCTTCGTCAAGTACATTTCGCACTCCAGCCATTGGTATGAATGGGGCTGTATGAACTATACCCGCTTTATTGTCGATCCCAAGGACGTCCCGGAGAATCCTGAGGAAGCCACGCGCCTGCACAATCAGATCTGGAATGCAGGCGTACGGGCGGCGATGGAAAACGGCGGCGTCATCAACGACCACCACGGCATTGGCCTCAAGCTCTCCCGCCTGATGAAAGAGCAGTACGGACCGGCCATGCAGGTGATGGAAGGGCTGAAAAAGAGCCTCGATCCCAATGGCATCATGAACCCCTACAAATTGGGGCTGTAAAGGAGGAGCAGACGAGATGTTTAGCGAAAAAGCATATAAAAATGCCGAAGCCTGCCGTTTTTGCTGGATGTGCCGTCATCTCTGCCCGGTTCAGCTGGTCACGGGAAAGGAAACCAATACCCCCCGCGCCAAGGGTCTGCTGGTCTCGATGATGAAGCGCGGGATGCCCATGGAGGCCGACTCCGCCAGGACCATGTACGAATGTCTCCTGTGCGGAGCGTGCACCAATGACTGCGCCACCGGGTTTGATCCCCTTGTTTTCATTCGGGAGGGACGCACACAGGCCTATGTCAATGACGTCGTCCCCGCGTGCGTGGAGAAGGTTGTGCAGCGTATTAATGAGACAGGCAACTGCTACGGAGCGACGCAGTGCCGGGTTCGTCTGGAGGGCGTGCCCGAGCAGGGCGAACTGCTGGTATGGCTGGGCGAGACGGCACGCTATAGCGTGCCCGAGACGGCTCAGGCGCTGCTTCGTATCCTGGACAAAGCGCATCAGCCGTATGCCGTGTTGAAAAACGAGCCTGCTTCCGGCTCCGCGCTGGGCGATCTGATGGGCTTTGTGGAGGATGTGCGCATGCAGGCGAAGAAGGCCGGCCAGGCCATCGCCGCAAGCGGCGCAAAGACGGTTGTGGTGCTGGACAGTTACGACGCGGCGCTGTTCTGTCATGAGTACAAGGATTGGGGTATTGAAATGCCTGCTGTCATCACGGCGACCGCCTTTGTGGACGAGCTCATTGCCGCGGGCCGGCTCATTCCGCGCAAGGGAGAGGGCGTGGTGACCTATCATGACGCAAGCCGCCTGGCTCGCGACCTCAACGAGCATCAGCCCGCGCGAAACATCATTGCGTCCATGGGGCTTACGCTGCATGAAATGTGGCAAAATCGCCGTCTGGCCAAGTGCTGCGGCAGCGCTGTGGTAGGTCAGTACATGCCTGAGCTTCGCGCCAAGGTGGCCCAGGGCCGCTGGAGCGATGTCCTTCGCACGGATGCCCGTGTGCTTGTTGCCGCGTGTCCGCAGAGCACCGAGGCGCTGGCCGCCGTCGTGCCGCAAGGATGCCAGTACCAGGATCTGTTTGTCTTGCTTGACGCTCATCTTTGAACATAACGGTACGCTGACAGCGCGGGAGGGTACGCTTCTCGCGCTGTGCCTGTCGCAGGAGGAATGTGATGAGAATTCAGGAACCGGCGCGCCTGATCGATGTGGTCCGAAGCTCTGATGTAGTGGTCGCGGGAGGAGGCATTGCCGGCGTCTCCGCGGCGCTGGCGGCTTCCCGCTCCGGGGCGGGAACGGTGCTGCTGGAAAAGGAATGTGCCTTGGGCGGCCTGGCCACGCTTGGCCTGATTGTCATATATCTGCCGCTTTGTGACGGATACGGGCATCAGGTGATCGGCGGTATCGGCGAGGAACTGCTGCGTGAGAGCGTGGCGCCGGGCAATACCTCCCCGTCTGCGTCGGATCAGCACATTCCCGATTGCTGGAACGGGCCCAGCACCGTGGAGGAACGCACCCGAAACCGTTTCCGGGTGAATTTTGAGGCAGCTCCCATGATTCTCAGCCTTGAGCGTCTGCTGAGGGAGGCGGGCGTAGAAATTTGGTACGATACCCGTGTCTGCGCGGCCATGTCGCAGGGCGGTTCGCTCACGCATGTAATTGTGGAAAACAAGAGCGGACGGCTGGCGCTGGAGGCAAAGGCCTTTGTGGATGCCACGGGAGACGCCGACCTGTGCCGCCTGGCAGGCGAGAAAACCGCCGAGTATACGCAAAACCGCAAGAGCGGATGGTATTTTTCTCAGAAGGGCGACGCCCGTGCGAGCCTCCATTCGCTTACGGAACCGCCGCTGGATGCGCCATGCCCGCCCGGCACCCGCTGTTATCGGCTAAGCGGCGGGGAGATCAGCGCCTATGTTCAGGATATGCATGCCATGATTTCCCACCATGCCCGCACGCAGGATGCCATTCCCTTTCTGATCCCCACGTTACCCTTGATGCGCATGACACGCAGGCTGGAGGCGCGGGAGACGCTTTGCCGGGAGCAGCTGGGTACATGGCGCGAAGATGCGGTGGCGATGACAGGCGATTGGCGCCATCCGGCGCCGGTATATACCATTGGACTGAACCATCTCATGGGCAGATGCGACAATCTGTTCTCCGCGGGCCGATGCATCGGATCGCACGGAGACGCCTGGGACGTAACGCGCGCGATCCCTGCCTGCGCGGCTACCGGACAGGCGGCCGGAACGGCAGCGGCAATGCTGGCGCAGGAAAACGGGCTGGATGTGGGCATGCTGCAGTCACGCCTGAGGCGTGACGGCGCAATTTTGGACAGGGGTCTGACAGGTTCTGATAAGGAGCGGTAATTCAATGAACATCTTCGTATGCATCAAGCAGGTGCCCAGCACAAACAAAGTTCAAGTGGACGAAAAGACCGGCGTGCTCAAGCGCGACGGGGTGGCGAGCAAAATGAACCCGTATGACCTCTACGCGCTGGAGACGGCGCTCAGGCTGCGCGAGGCGCATGGCGGTCGCGTTACGGTAGGCACCATGGGACCGCCACAGGCCGAGGCGGTGGTTCGGGAAGCCTATATGATGGGGGCGGACGAGGGGTACGTTTTTTCCGACCGGCGTTTGGGCGGCGCGGATGTGCTCGCCACCAGCTACACGCTCTCGCAGGCCATTCGCAGCGTAGGTGATTTTGACCTGATTTTATGCGGCAAGCAGACAACGGACGGCGATACCGCTCAGGTAGGGCCGGCAATTGCCGAGCACATGGGAATCGCGCATGCCGCTTGGGTTTCGCGCATCGAGGTGGCCCGGGATGGCGTAATCGTGGAGCAGCAGCTTCAGGATGTGATTGAAACCGTGCACATGCCTTTTCCCTGCCTTGTAACAGTGGAGCAGGACATTTTCATGCCGCGCCTGCCGTCGCTGAAAACGGCGCGTCAGGTGGTCGGGCGGCCGGTGCATATCATGGGCCTGGACAGCTTTCTGGACACCGATCCCGATCACTATGGGCTCTCTGGCAGTCCAACGCAGGTGGAACGCATCTTCCCGCCGGAAAACGACGTACAGCGGGAGATGTGGCAGGCCGACCGTGTGGCAGAAAAGCTCCACGGTCTGCTCAAACAATGGAAGTTTCTTTGAGAGGAGGTCATAGCATGGCACAGATCGCGATATTGGAACGCAAGTGCACAGGCTGCGGCCTCTGCGGGGAGGCCTGCCCCTTTGGTGCCATTGACATCAAGGACGGAAAGCCGGAGCTTAACGCAGCATGCCGGGTTTGCGGCGTGTGCGTCAAGCGCTGCCCGGAGAAGGCGATTCTCCGTCTGGAAACAAAGGTGGCCTCGGTGGACAAGAGCCAGTGGAGGGACATCCTGGTCTTTGCCGAGGCGTCGGGCGGACGGCTGCATCCCGTCAGTCTTGAGCTCATTGGAAAGGCGCAGGAGCTGACGCGCAGCGTGCCGGGATTCTCGGTAAAGGCGGTGCTGGTGGGCGACGGCGTTGCAGACCATGCACGGGAACTGCTGCACTACGGGGTCGCCGAAGTGGCCGTATACGATGATCCGGCGCTGGGATATTTCCGCGCGGACGTATACGCGACATGTGTGGAGGACTACATCCGCGCCGTGCGGCCCAGCGTGGTGCTGGTCGGAGCGACGTCGCTGGGCCGCAGCCTTGCCCCGCGCCTCTCCACGCGCTTTCACACCGGCCTGACGGCCGACTGCACCCGCCTTGAGCTGCGGGAAAACACCGACCTGGTTCAGATCCGTCCGGCATTCGGCGGAAATATCATGGCGCAGATCGTTACGACGAATACCCGCCCGCAGTTCGCCACGGTGCGTTACAAGGTCATGAACGCGCCGGCGCGGCAGCAAAAGGAGACGGGAGAGGTAAAGACGCGTCCTTTGCCAAAAGGTGCGCTCAGATCATCCGTTACGCTGGTAGGCAGCCAGCCGGTGCCCGCCGGAAAGACCATCTCGGATGCGGAAATTTTGGTGGTGGGCGGCCGTGGCCTGCAAAAGGAATCCGATTTGGAAATGATTCGAGAGCTGGCTGCGCTGCTGGGAGGCGACTGGGCCGTATCGCGCCCGCTGGTGGAAAAGGGCTGGACGACCAACGCCCGTCAGATCGGATTATCCGGACGAACGGTCCGCCCGCGCCTGATGATTACCTGCGGGGTGAGCGGTGCGATTCAGTTCTCCGCCTGTATGAATGCCAGCGAACATATCGTGGCGATCAACAGCGATGCGAACGCGCCGATTTTTGAAGTGGCCCACGTGGGCATTGTGGGAGATCTGTACCAGATCGTGCCGGACCTGATCGGCCGGCTGAAGGAGGGCCTCGGATGAAACCGTTTGAAAAGATCAACGAAGCGGATCTGGCGTTTTTTGAAAGCGTGATGCCGGGCCGCGTGTACAGCGCGCAAGCCATATCCACCGATTACGACCACGACGAGATGACCATATATGGCCACTATCTGCCCGAGGCGGTGCTTCAGGCGCAAAGCACGGAGGAAATCAGCGCCGTGCTTGGCTACTGCAACCGGCGAAACATCCCGGTGACCCCCCGTGGTGCAGGTACGGGGCTGTGCGGCGGGTGCGTGGCGAAGGAGGGTGGCATTGTGCTGTCCACCGAAAGGATGAAGCAGGTGCTAGAGGTGGACACACGCAACATGACGGCTACCGTGGAGCCGGGCGTGTTGCTGATGGAGTTTCCCAAGGCGCTGGAAGGAACCGGTCTGTTTTATCCCCCGGATCCCGGAGAAAAGACCGCCACCATGGGCGGAAACGCCATGACCAACGCCGGCGGCATGCGCGCGGTGCGTTACGGCGTGACGCGGGACTATGTGCTGGGCATGGAAGTGGTGCTTGCCAATGGCGACATCCTCACGCTGGGCGGAAAAAACGTCAAGACCTCCAGCGGATATAGCCTGATTGACCTGATGGTGGGAAGCGAGGGAACGTTGGGTATTCTCACAAAGCTGACGGTGAAACTCGTGCCGGAGCCCAAGGCAAACGTGAGTCTGCTAATCCCCTTTGACAACCTGGAGGCATGCATCGAGGCGGTGCCGGAGGTGCTGGCCTGCGGCTGTGAACCGACAGCGGTAGAGTTCATGGAGAGGGAAGTCATCGCCTGCGCTGAAACCTATCTGGGCAAACAGTTCCCGGATACCAGCGCGGACGCCTACCTGCTGGTCCGGCTGGACGGGGCGGGTAACGAAGCGCTTCAGCCCATGATCGAGCGGCTGACCGATACCGCGCTGGGCCTTGGGGCCAGAGACGTGCTTTTGGCGGACACGGATGAGCGAAAGGAAAGCATCTGGAATGCGCGCGGCGCGTTTTTGGAGGCAATCAAGGGAAGCACGCCGGCGATGGACGAATGTGATGTGGTCGTGCCCAGGGATCGCATCGCGGCGTTTGTCAAGCGCAGCGTGGAAATCGGTCAGGAGCTGGGGGTGCGGATCTGTTCGTTCGGGCATGCGGGTGACGGCAACCTTCACCTGTATGTCTGTCAGGATGAGATGAAGGAACAGGCGTGGAATGAAACGGTCGAACGTGTCATGGAGCGGTTGTATGAGGAGGCCAGGGCGCTGGATGGAGAGGTGTCGGGCGAACACGGCGTGGGCCACGCAAAGCGTGCCTTTCTCAGCCAGAGCGTGGGCGGGTTGCAGATCGAGCTGATGCGGCGCATTAAAGCTGCCTTTGATCCTGCCGGAATTCTCAATCCAGGAAAGGTCGTTTGAGTTTATGGCAGTGTTTGAGCTTCCATACGGAAACGAAACCATACGCTTCACCATTCCCCAGCAATACCTTAGGGGCGTGCTGGTTGCCGCGCATCCTACGCCGGATGCGGACACGCAGCAGGAGCGCGTACAAAAAGCGCTGGAGCATCCCATCGGCTCACAGCGGCTGTGCGATCTGGCGCGCGAAAAGCGGCATGTCCTTATCATCACCAGCGATCATACCCGGCCTGTTCCAAGCCGTATCACCATGCCGTTGTTGCTGGAGGAGGTGCGCAGAAACAACCCTGACGTGCGCCTGACCATCCTCATCGCCACGGGTATGCACCGCCCCACCACGCAGCAGGAGCTTCGCGCCCGGTTTGGCGACGGCATTGTAGACCGGGAGGAAATCGTAGTACATCGCGCGGAAGCGGATGAAGACATGGTCTTTATGGGCACGCTGCCCTCGGGCGGGGAGCTGTGGCTGAACCGGCTGGTTCGTGAGGCTGACCTGGTGATTTCCGAAGGCTTTATCGAGCCGCATTTTTTCGCCGGCTTCTCGGGTGGCCGCAAGAGCATCCTGCCGGGCGTGGCCTCACGCAAAACGGTGCTGTACAATCACAACGCCGCCTTTATCAAAAGCCCATTTGCGCGGCAGGGTATTCTTGAGGACAATCCCATCCACCGCGACATGCTCTTTGCCGCACGCCAGGCGAATCTGGCCTTTGTCCTCAATGTGCTTCTTGACGCCGACAAGCGCATCCTTGCCGCCTTTGCCGGCGATGCGCAACAGGCGCACAGCGCTGGTTGCGAGATGAGCGCGCGCATCACGAGCGTTGCGGCGGTGGAGGCGGACGTGGTGATTACCTCCAACGGCGGTTATCCGCTGGATCAGAACGTCTACCAGTGCGTCAAGGGCATGACAGCAGCGGAAGCCTGTGTGCGTCCCGGCGGGGTGATTGTTCTGTGCGCGGCGCTGGGCGACGGGCACGGAGGAGAGGCGTTTTACCGCTGGTTCGCCGAGCGTTCCAGCGCAGAGCAGGTGACGCGCGACATTGAAAGCATACCTGCTGCGCAAACACGCATGGATCAGTGGGAGGCGCAGATCCTGGCACGGGTGATGCACAAGGCGGAATGTATTTTCATCACAGGTGAAGAAAACCGGGAGCTGATCGAAACCATGCACATGCGCTGGGCGCCCAACGTGGATGCGGCCCTGTGCATGGCAAAAGAGCGGCTGGGCGCGGACGCTTCCGTCACGGTCATTCCCGATGGCGTTGGCGTCATTGTGAGGGAGGGAGAGGCGTGAAGTATCTGCTTGGCGTAGATTTTGGCGGCAGCTCGTCCAAGGCGACGCTGCTGGGCGAGGATGGCCGCGTCTATGCTACGGCCAGCCATGAATATCCCACCTACTATCCCCATAACGGATGGGCCGAACAGGACCCGCGGGACAGCTATGACGCGCTATGCAAAAATGTGCGTGAGATACTGCGGGTCTCCCATGTTGCGCCACAGGAGATTGCCGCCCTGGCGCTGGACGCCGCGACCCATACCGCCGTGCTTCTTGGCGCGGACGATCAGCCGGTGCGCCGGGCCATCTATTGGACCGATGCGCGGGCAGCTCGTCAGACGGAGCGGTTGCGGGAAGAAATGGGCGAGGAAATCATCCAGGAATGTTATAACAGCGTTTCCAGCCTCTGGACCCTTCCGCAGCTGATCTGGCTGCGGGAAAACGAGCCGGAAACGCTTCGCCGCACCCGCAGGCTCCTGGCGGTAAAGGATTATGTGCGCTATCGTCTTACCGGCGATTTTGTGACCGACAGCATTGAGGCCATGGGCTTTCTTTTGCTGGACGCTAGGGTGAACCGCTGGTCTGAACGGCTGTGCGGACTGGCTGGCATCAGCACAGCGGTTCTGCCCCCGATTGCAGACCCGATGACACGCCTCTCCCCGCTGACCGGGCGGGCGTGCGAAGATACCGGGCTGGCGCCCTCCACTGCCGTCATTGTTGGGGCAACCGATACTGCCATGGAGGTCTATGCGGCTGGAGCCATCCGGCCGGGCCAGGCCACGGTCAAGCTGGCCACGGCCGGTCGGATCTGTCCCATCACCGATCATGCGGTGGTTGATCCCAGGCTGGTGACCTACCGCCATGTTGTGAGCGGGCTGTGGTATCCGGGGACGGCCACCAAGAGCTGTGCCGCTTCCAACCGCTGGTACAGAGATACGTTTGGCGGTTCGTTTGAGGAGATGAGCCGGGCCGCCGCTGAGGTCGAACGTGGCTGCGAGGGTTTGTTTTTCCATCCCTACCTGCAGGGTGAGATCACCCCGTATCTCGACGACAAGCTCCGGGCCAGCTTTGTAGGCGCAGCGGGATTTCATACACGGGCACATTTTAACCGGGCCGTGCTGGAGGGCGTGGCCTATTCGATGAAGGACTGCTTTGAGACGCTGGCGGAGCTTGGAATCGCTCCCGCTGAGGCTATCGCAATTGGCGGAGGCGCAAAGAATTCACTATGGCGGCAGATCCTGGCGAATATGCTCAACATCCCCCTCAGGGTGGTGGAGAATGTGGACAGCTCGCTGGGCAGCGCTATGCTGGCGGGTGTGGCGACGGGCGTGTTCAGCAGCCATGAGGATGCGGTAAGCCGGTGCGTGCGGACGGTCGAGGACACGATGCCTGTGCCCGAGGGCGTGGCATGTTATGCCGAGGGATTCCGCGTCTATCAGGAGATTCAGCGCGCGCTGGCTCCGATTTATCACAGGTTGTAAGGATGTATTGCAAATGCGGATGTTGGTTTGCATGAAACAAGTGCCCGACACGACCGAGGTAAAGCTGGGTGCGGACTATACGCTGGAGAGGGACTTCGTGGCGCAGGTGATGAATCCGGCGGATGAGAGCGCGCTCGAGCTTGCGCTGCAGCTGCAGGACAAGCATGGCGGTGAGGTGACGGTGCTGAGCATGGGGGCCGAACGGGCGCAAAGCATGCTGCGCGAGGCGCTTGCTCGCGGAGCGCATCACGCGGTGCTGATGACAGACCGCGCGTTTGCAGGTGCCGATACGCTGATAACGGCGGCGTGTCTGTGTACGGCCGTGCGCGCACTGGGAGGATTTGATCTCATCCTCTGCGGTCGCCGCGCCTTAGACGGAGAGACCGGACAGGTGGGGCCCATGCTGGCGTCAATGCTGGACGTCCCCTGCGTAACAAACGTCGTGGGTGCAGCCCTGAGCGAAGGGAGGCTGGATGTGACGCAGCTGACCGAACAGGGCAAGGTCCTGTGGAACGTACAGTTGCCGGCGGTGGTGACGCTTTGCGAATGGAGCTATCCGCTCCGCTTGCCGTCCATCATGGGGTTGCGCAGGGCACGTGGCGAGTCGGTGGCTCAGATGACGGCAAAAACGCTTGGCGTGAGCAGGTGTGGGCTGAAAGACTCGCCCACGCGCGTGGTTGGCATCAGCGCAAGGAACGGGGGCGCGCGTCCCTGCCGGAAACTCCCGGTGAGCGAGGTGATCTCCTCTCTGCGGCGAGAGGGGGTACTGGAATGAGATTTGTCGTTGTCTTTGAGGCCGCCAGCGATGCCTCCGCCGCGCTCGCCTTTCGGGCGCGGACCATCGCGCCGGACGCGGATATTCTGGCGCTGTGCGAGGCGGGCGCAGGATTTCCCAGCTCCGCTTGTGGCGCGAATGAAGCTGTGGAAATTCCGTTTTGTGAGGACGACTACGTTCAGGCGCAGCGAATTGCCGACGCGCTGGTGCAACTCAAGCCAGATGCCGTGCTTTTCCCGGCGACCGTGCGGGGGCGTTTCCTTTCGGCATGGGCGGCGGCCAAGCTGGACACCGGCCTTACAGCCGACTGTACGGATCTTGGACTGACGCCTTCCGGGCTTCTCAGGCAGATCCGGCCGGCCTTCGGAGGAAATCTGACGGCTGAGATCCTTTGCAGGAGTCACCGTCCCCAGATGGCAAGCGTGCGGCCCGGGGTGTTTGGGCATCCTCCCGCGCCGCAGGATGCGGCCAGGCTGCCGGTGCGGCGTTTGACTGTTTCCACGCCCCGGTTGAAGATGCGACGGATCGGTTTTCTTCCCATCAAGGACGCTGTGCCCTTACAAAATGCGCAGATCATTGTGGCAGGAGGAAAAGGTATCGGCGGAGAAGCTGGATTTGCAAAGCTGGCGCATCTGGCAAAGCTGATGGGAGCGTCGCTGGGAGCCTCGCGTAGCGCTGTGGACGCCGGGTGGATCGGATACGAGCATCAGGTGGGACAGACGGGCGTGGTGGTGCGACCGAGGCTGTATATTGCCTTTGGTATCAGCGGATGCATTCAGCACACGGTGGGCATGAATGCCTCGCAGGTTGTTGTGGCTGTTAACCGGGATCGAAACGCCCCCATTTTCTCCTGTGCGGACTATGGCATTGTCGCCGACTGGGAAACAACCGCCGACGAGATGATAGCTGATTTCATAGAAAGGAAGGGTGAACCATGAACTACAAGAAAACCTATGTCCCCCATAACGGCTATACCCCACTGTGCACCATTGGCGAGTGTTCGCTGAAGAATCTGGAATTTGGCATTATTGAGCTGACCAACGGTCAGGACCTGACGTTTGAAACCGGGGATCGGGAAGTGGCTTTTGTGATCCTGGGCGGCAAAGCGAGCTTTCGGGCCAATGGAAAGGATTTTGGGACGCTGGGCGTGAGGCGCAACGTCTTTGAAAATCCAAAGGCGGAGTGTTTCTATGCGCCCCGGAGATCCGCAGTGGAGATTCACAGCCCATGGAATGTTAAAATTGCCGTCTGTGCCACGCCTGTGGACCAAGACAGCGAGCCGCAGGCGATCCGTCAGGCGGATGTGCGGGTGAGCCGTCTGGGCGTAAAGCCATGGGAACGCGACACCAGCTTTATTGTGGACGGAAGCACCAATGCCCGGAAGCTAACCGTGGGCGAAGCGTATATCACCCCGGGTAACTGGGCCGGTTTCCCGCCCCACAAGCATGATGTGGATGCGATGCCTGCAGAGGGAGTTCTGGAGGAGATCTACTATTTCCTTTTTGACCCGCAGCAGGGATTCGGCGTGCAATGCCTCTATACCTCCGACGGGGAAATTGACGAGGCATACAGGGTGAAAAATGATGAGCTGGTCGAGTTCCCTCGCGGCTATCATACCACTGTTGGCGCTCCGGGCTATAACACCTATTTTCTCTGGCTGATGGCGGGCGATCACCAGGGATTCTATCGCTCCAATGATCCCGAGCATGCGTGGGTTGGCGCTGTCGAAAATCTAATCAAGAAGCAGTAATGCCATTCCCCGTCTTGGACGGAACGTTCTCTCCCGGACTCACAAACCAAAAACCGGCTCGCCTTGTCTATGGATGCCATGGACAGAGCGGGCCGTGTTTTTATTTTTAGCAGAATCAAAAGAAAAGCCTTATGGGGTGCTTTCAGCAGTTTTAGCGAAATGGGTGGATTATGGTAGGGTAAAGGCCATGAGTAGAACCGTAAACAAATACAAGATCCACCTGCCAAGCCGTTGTTTAAAATGACAGTTCAAATCAGCTTCCCTCCTCGGTGGACATCATCAGACGCAGGTAGACAATCATAACTAACATAACCAGTAACGCGGAGATAACCGCCACAGCTGAGCCCTCGCCCAGTTGATAAAAGCGGAATGACTTCGTATACACATAGGTTTGCAGCATGCTGGTACGGTATCCGGGACCTCCCTGTGTCAATGACCACACCAGTTCAAAGCGTGTCCACTGCTGAATGAAAATAAGCAAAGTAGTAACCCTTATCACCGGCATGAGGGACGGCAGGGTGACATAGCGCCATTTTTTAAACATGCCACATCCATCAATAGCAGCAGCCTCGTAGAGATCGCCTGGAATACCCTGCAAACCAGCCAAAAGCATGACTGTCACATAGGGAAAGCCTTTCCATACGGAAACCAAAAATAGCAGCACAATTTTCCGAAAGCCTTGCTTCCCATCTATCCGACAATAGCCTTAGTTGCATTAATTCCGCATCATCTGCCGGAAAAAAAGTCGGTGTGCCATTGTCCTTGCGAGTCGTATCGTCG
This sequence comes from uncultured Eubacteriales bacterium, assembly GCA_944333375.1. The sequence goes on along the minus strand of CALVKX010000001.1, from coordinate 17,724 downwards.
ATAGGTACTCCCCAGGCTGTTCGCAAGTAACGTTTGGCACAGGAAGGGTATTTTTTCAGCTCGATCAGCGCACACATGGTAAGTACAGCCTGTACCTCATGAGCTTCCTGTGGATGATCTTTCCAATGCCGCGTCAACCAGCGGTAAAGCCGTGGGTGAAAATTTGCCATTACACCAGTATAGCCGTGTCCCCCCGCTTCAAGGCTTTCCAGGAGTGTGGCAGTATTGGCATTGTAAAGCATCACACTGCTCCCGTGCAGAATCCTCAGTTTCTCTCTAATATCAAGGATATTGCAGCTTGTATCCTTGATAAAGTGAAAACGTCCGCTGTCCAAGCAAAATTGCAGCACATCGGCAGGGAGCAAACGCTTGAACGGATATGGGCATTCGTAAAATCCCAAAGGAATATCCTTGGGAAGGAGCGATAGAAGTCGCCGCAGGTTTTGCAGCATAGTTTTATCGTCCTCCTGGGGAGAAGAAACCAGTCGGTTGGTAACCAGAACAAGTCCATCCACACCACAGTCCGCTATCGCATTGAGTTCTTTCGCTTGATCCTTTATGCGCTCAGACACATGTCCAGAGGCCAGGACAGGAAGCTTGCCCGCGCTCAGTCGCACTACTTCACTTGCCAGACGCACTCGTTCATCTAGGGACAAACAAAACATCTCACTGGATTGGCAAACCGCAAACAGTCCATCACATCCTTGACTTATATACCACGAAACCAAGGAGGAGAGTCCTTCTAAATCTAAGCTTCCATTTTTTTTAAATGGCGTGAGCATGACAGGCCATACTCCTGCGCTAAATACCGACATTCTTGTCTTCCTCTCTCGTTCATTATTGATGAATTAAGTTCATTATTCATGGCATTTTTTTTGCTGCAGACAATGCAGCAAAAAATCAATAGATTCCGAGTTCTATCTTGTGAGCGTATTCCCTCAGCATTTGTGCAAGCTCATTAATTCTTTTCTGCCCAAACCGAAGGGACGGTCCGCTTATGCTAATTGCGGCACAAACCTGTCCAGCTTTATTAAAAATAGGGACCCCAACACACTTGATTCCATATTCGTGTTCCATGTCATCCACGGCATATCCTTGATGACGAATAAGTGCCAATTCCTCTTTTAAGCGAGCGGGATCGGTAATTGTATTATCGGTAAATCGCTCCAGTGTTTCACAGCAGTAACGATCTATCGTTTCCTGTGGCATAAAAGCCAGAAGTGCTTTGCCAAGCCCAGTACAGTACATTTTTACGCGAAGCCCCATCAAAGAGCGCATCATTTCGATGTTTTCAATAGGATGAATCGACTCCAAATAAAGCACCTCATCCTGATAAGGCTGTCCCAAGTAAACATGCTCTTTGACCCGATTTGCGATTTCCTGCATATACGGCAGGGCTATTTTCGTAACGCTGAAGCTATCGCTGATTGCTCGGCTGTATTCGCACAGCTTTACCCCAAGAGAGTAGCGGCTGGTATCCGAATTTTGCCGCAAATAATCCATGGTTTCAAAAGTGGAGACAATGTTGTGAACTGAGGATTTGCACAGGCCAAGCTGAGTTGCAATCTCAGATATTCCCATCTCCTTGTGCTCCAAAAAACACTCCAAAACTCGTAAAGCTTTTTGCAGGCTTTTTACCTTGATTTCATCATCCATAAAAGCTTCTCCGTTGTTCATTTATATAGAACGATGTTCTGAATTCAAGAATACTATAGCATGGTTTTGATTTTATGTCAACATATTTTTTATGCTTTAGAAGCAAGCCCAAAATCCAGCAACATGTGCGGTGGGTTTGGAAGCCTTACGCGTTTCCTCGGCCGTGGTGCAGTGGGAATAGCCCCTGGAAGGTGACAACTGCCAGTTTAGCCTCTGCCGCGCAGAGCAAGTTCATCCCTCGCTTTCCTGTATGATTTGCGCGGACTGCGAAACCCTTCCGCGGATGCGCCTGAGAAACTCCGTTTTTTCCGGGCCGTCCGGCATGGCCGGCACCAGGATTCGTTCAATTCCCTTGGGGAAGGCCAATCCGCCGATGCGTTTCACATGAGGGGAAAGCCGGATCGTGCCAAGCGCCCGGCAATCGGAAAACGCCATGAAGCCAATCTCCGTCACGCTGTCGGGAATCGTCAGGCTGCTCAGGCTGACGCAGCCGCCAAAGGCGCGGATTCCGATCTGCTCAAGGCCACGGGACAGGCCCGCATGCCTGAGGCTGACGCATCCGTCAAACACGCCGGGAATACAAATAAAGCCGCCAACGGAATCATCCATCCCGCCCCGTCCGGGAAGAACGGACACGCCGCCGGGGATCTCGATTTCCCTCAGGCTCGTACAGTCCAGGAACGCGCACTCTCCGATCCTGGTCAGGTTCTCGGAAAGCGTCGCGGTCCGCAGGCTGGTGCACCCCAAAAAGGCCTTCGCGCCGATTTTGACGACGCTTTTGGGCATGCGCACCTCCTGCAGCCCGATTCGTTGTCCAAAGGCCAACGCGCTGATTTCCCCCACGCCCTCAGGAATACAGGCTTCCTCCCTGGGCGCGCAATCATACAGCACGTCACCCACCACACAAAAGCCGTTTTCATCCGCAAGCGCGTTGCAGCCCTTAAAGGCCGCTGAGCCGATCCGGGTCCTGTCCGGCGCGATGGAGAGGCGGCGAAGGCGGCCACAGCCCGAAAAGGCATGCACGCCAACGCTCGTAACCTCCGGCCCCACGGCGGCTTCCTCCAGGGCGGCACACCCCTCGAAGGCGTGGTCGCCAATCGTGCCCTGTGCAACCGCAACGGCCCGCAGGCCCGTGCAGTTCGAAAACGCTGCCCTGGCGATATGCTCCACGCCCCGGGGGATTTCGACCTCCACAAGGCTTTGGCAGCCGGAAAACGCCTGCCTTCCGATGACGGTAACGTCCTGCGGAATCACGACCCGGCTTACGCCCGGTTCCTCATGATAGGCTTTCAATAACCCTTTTTCGACGTCAAATCCCATGATATCACCCTAAGCGGCACCTCTATTGCCTCCGGCGAGACAAGCTCACTCCTCTTCCAAGTCCTTCAGCCATTCGTCGAAGGCGGGCACGGATTTGGTCAGGCCAAGATACGCCTCAATCCTGGGGATGTCCTCGCCGTGCCGGCAACGAAGCAGATGGACACCGCCCTTGCCGCGGTATGCCACAAGATAGGAGACGCTGTCCCATCGCCTGTCGAAGGAATCGAATGTCGGGATGCGCGAGAAGGAGAAAAGGAACCGCGTTCCATCTTCATGAAGCCTCAGCTCGTCGCCGTTGGCGCAGAGCCGGAGGGTTTTCCCACGCGCGAAGGACAGGTCCGTAAACTCCCGGTCCTCGATCCGATAGACGCAGTCGCGGATGCCCTCGTTCCAATCCCTGCGCTCCAGCACGAAGGCCGACCGAAACACCAGATCAAGGTCCTGGCTGACAGGGCCATACCAGCCGAAGATCGTGTCCCTGGCTGTATGCAGCAACGCATTTCCACGAAGGATCGTCATTTTCGTCTCGCTTTCCATCCTGTTCTCCTTCCTTTTCTCTGCCCGCGCGCGCCGTCTCAGCCATTTCAGCCAGACCAGCGCGCACACATCCGCCGCAAGCACCCATCCGTTTCGCGCCCTGCCAAACGCCGCCGCCGCGCCGCAGGCATACTCGCTGCCCGCGGCCTGTGCCAGCGCATGCCAGCGCTGGAGTGCGAAGACGCCCAGCAGCGCCGTCAGGGCGGTCAGCACCCAGCACAGCACCCAGAGCACGGCAGGCCGGGCGCCGGGGCCGCGCGGCTTTTTTGCCGCCGTCCTGGCCGCCCCATACCACAGCATCACGGCGGCCTGAACGGCCAGCACCGCATACAGCCACGCGAGGGAGAAGCTCTCGATGGCGCCTTGGTACCATTGAGAATTCGTCAGACCCTCATGGGTCATCTCCTGCCAGGCAAACACCGCCGCCGCGCACAGCAGCACCGCGACGACCGAAGCCAGGGCGGCAAGCAGGACCAGCAGGACTCTCTTCGCTTTTTGACTTGAGAGCATGCTTTGACTCCTTTTTCCTATGCTTCGCAGTCTTTGAGGTAGGCGGCCACGGCATCGATTATGGATTGCTCAAGTTCCTGGTCAAAGACCTTCCCCTCGCCGCCGGGCGTTCCGGCCCGCTCTGCCGTGCAAAGGACTACATCGCCGATCTCACAATAGATTTTCTTTTCCTTCAGGAAACGGCTGGTCATTTCTCCAAGCTGCTCGGGCAGAAATGTCTTTTCCAGAATTTTAATTCCTTTCCTTTCAATCCAATTATGGAAAAGATTCATGGCCATGCCCAAAGAGAATCCGCTCAGGCGGCCAAAGCCGTTGATTCCCGCCATGTCGAGAAGCATCCGCCGCATCTTCTCGTTTTTGAGAAGCTCCTCGTAATGCACGTTTATCCCGTTGAGCGCCAACAGCATTTGTTCATCGCTGAGTCTGAGGTCCAGATAGCTCACGGTAATGCCCCGCCCCAGCTCGCTTTCAGCGATGAGGACGTTGAGCTTCTGGCAGATCTCCACCCGATAGCGACCGATCAAGGCACAAAGGAGCTGATTTTTCGATCTGGGCGAAAGCCTGCGCAGGATTCCTGTTACCACCCTTTGCGATGAACGGCCCAGTTTTGCAGCAGACGGATCAGCGGATTGTTCGCATCCATGCCGTCCACGATCTCCATAAACAGGGGAAAAAGGGTGTCCAGCGTTCTTTCATAATCAACCGTCTGAATGGATATATCGGCATTGAGCATTGTTTCACCCTTCTTTCCCTTGTAACTGGTTCGAACCTCTGTCAGCCCTGTTCCATCTTCACCCAGGCCGCGCCGTCGTCCTGATCCCCGCAGACGACGGCCTGCCCGATTTCCAGAGAGGAGATCATGGCGGTCTGCTCCTCATTGAGCGACAGGCTGCGGGCCATCACGTCGATATCATCGGGCGCCGTAAGGCGATGGACGATCTTATAATTGGTATTCTTGAGCGCGTCGTCAATCAGCCGGGTCGGCACCTGATCGACGATCATCAATCCCTGGCCATAGCTGCGAATCTCCGAGAGGATGTTGCCAAACAGGTCCGCCGCCGCCATTTCAGGGCTGCCGCTGTTGACCGGGCACTGGGGCCTGGTGAGCACGTTGTGCGCCTCCTCAACGAGCATCAGGTGCATCAGGCGGTTCTTTTTCGCTTCCGCCCGGTACTGCGCGTCGTTGGCATAGCGGGACTGGCGGTACTCGTAGAGCGCCAGCAGCAGCAGCGACATGATGAGCGCCTTGTCCTTCCTGCCCGCCAGGCAGCTGAGGTTGATGACGGTGGGCCTTGAGAACAATTCGTCATAGCTGACCGACTTATCCGTGTTAAGAACGGCGCCGCGGGTGCCGCGCTGCAAGTAGCGAAAGCGGGTGCGGAGGATTTCCTCAAAGCTGTCCTTGGTCTGCGGGGCGTAGGTCTTGCGCTTGATGACGGTATTGCCCGCGCAGGCCAGCGACATCATCGTCGGGTACTTCTCCATCTGAGGATTCAGCTTCTGCTCGATGTCGATGCCCGCGTTGGCGGTCTTGACGCGCAGACAGTACTGGACCGACTCATCGATGAGAATGGGGATGATGTCCTCGGAGGGCAGGCACGCGTTGAGCAGCGTGGAAAAGTGTTCGCTGTGCTGCTGAAGGCGCACCAGGCTGTCGCGGTAGGCAGCCGGCTCGAAGGGATTGATTTTGAGCTCCGGGAGCGGCATGCCGTCGATTTCATCGGCGCCGGGCATGTAGATCGTGAAGCGCTGCTCCTCGGGCAATGTGCGGTTCATCTCCAGCGCCCAGTACACATAATCGTCCTTGGCCGGCTCGATAATCATGACGGGGATGTTCTTGGCCAGCACCTCCCGGAGGATGCGCTTGCAGGTGGTGGATTTGCCCGAGCCAGTGCTGCCCGCCACCAGCGTGTGGCGCACGAGCGCGTTGATGTCCATGCCATAGCTGATGGTCTGCTGTGTCCCAAGGTCCATCACCCGGCCCAGCACGATCGCGTTGCCCCTGGGCACCGGAGCGGGGTTGACCGCGAAGTGTACCGCGTTTTTTACAAAGCGCAGGCCGGAAACGTCGTTTTGAGGCAGGCCGGAGGCAATCGCCAGCTCCTGGGTGGTCAGTGGGGTGGTGAGGCTTTCGTACATGCGCCCCAGCACGTGCCAGTGCTCAGCGCCATTCTTCGCAGGCACGGGAAGCGGAACGAAGCGCATGTTGCAGATCATCTGCCGGACGCTTTCGTTGCCTGTGGTGTTCATCACGCGGATCGGTTCCACATAGCTTTCGCTGCCGGAGTAGATGGAGCGCAGCAGCGCCAGGACGGCGTCCACCGTCTCCCGCTCCTCGCCCAGCACATACGTCCCGACCTGCCAAAACCCCGTGCTGCGCCCGCCCTCCATGCGGGCGATGTGCTTGTCGATGATTTTTTCGCAATACCCCACCGTAAAATCCCGATGCTCGCGGCTCAGGCTCCGGGTCAGGCTTTGGTTCTCGCCGCTGTTTTTTCCCCTGTCGCCCACGATCCCGCCCAGCATGGACGTCAGGGCCGTCATGCCGATATAGCCCAGCGTGTTGCCCGTGAACAGCGAAATCGCCGACGCCGTCTGTGCCAGGCCCAGCACCATCGCCAGGCCCGAGTGCCGGTTCTGGGATGTTCCGCTGCTTTTCCCCTCCTGCCTGCCCTGCGATTCGCTGTAGGAGGCCATCGTGTGAATCTCGCTTTTGATCCCCAGCAGCTTTTGCTGAAGCTGGCTGATCTCCGCGTCCTTTGCCGGGTCGGCGATCACCACGAGCGCGTAGTTTTTCTGGCTTCCCCCGGAGGAGATGCCGCGGGCCAGCTTGTCCAGCGTTTGCAGCCAGGAGCGCTCGCCGCTGACTTGCAGGGAGGGAATCCCCGTCACCATGCCGCTGCAAACGCCCACGCCGTCCAGCTCCTCCGCCATGGAGAAGCCGGTCCTCTGCTCCTGAAGCACCGCGCCTGGCAGGTGGACGGCCACGCACTGCCTGAGCACGTTGCAGACGTTCCCGCCCCCGGCAGGGACGCCGCCGAAGTAGATCTTCGTGCGTCCGTTCACGCGCCGCAGGACAAAGGCCACCTTCATCCCCAGCGTATGGCAGGCGCTCAGCACGCTCTGCCAGGCGAACATCAGGCTTGTTCCGTCATCGCCTGCCATGGGCAGGCGATCGATCTGCAGCCAGCCGAACTGCTCATGCAGGCCGGAAACGCTCATCTCCCACTGCTCCGGGTGCTGCATGCTGTTGAGATAGTTCCGGCTGAGCTGCATATCCATCAGATACGGCAGCCAGTTTCCGTCGATCTGTTCCTCCACCGCCCGGACCTGCGCCTCGTCGGGCTCCTTGAGCATCAGTTCCACGCTCATCGCTTTTCACCTCAATGCGTACCGGCGGCGATAACCGCCATCACATGACCCCGCTGATCGCGCCCTCCGCGCAGCAGGTGGCCGGGTCCCTGTAACGATCGAACAGGCGGGACTGGTCCTGCTGAATCTGCTTGAACGCCAGCGGCTCCCTGCCATAGCGGCCCAGCAGCAGGTCGTGGACGAAGTACAGCCTGGAGCCTGCGCCCGTCAGGAAGATGCCGTCCACCTCGTCCTCGCCGACCTTGTCTCTGAGGACATCATGCAGCGCCTGGCAGAGGCTGTTGATGTAGCGCTCGCAGATGCGGTTCTCAAAGATGTCCTGGGTAATCAGGCAGTCCTTGTACTTGCGGGCGGGCGTCTCCATCTCGTCCGGGTCGCCGCAGGCCGTGCGGATCGCGCCCAGGCTGGCGATGGGTTTGCCGGCGCGCAGCGCCTCGTTGTTGTTCTCCTTGAGCTTGCGAAAGAGCGTCTTGCCCGTTCCGTGCTCCCAACATTCGTTGGCAAAGCGGGGGATCAGACATTCCTCCTTCACCAGGTAGTCAAAGATCGCGCGGTCCACCTCGCGCCCGCCCAGCATGTACTGCACGTTTCCCGCAGGCCACATGGCCAGCACCTGCGTGCTCTTGCCCGCGCTGTGCAGCTCCTGCTTAATCAATTCGATATCCGTCGTGCTTCCGCCCACGTCGATGAACAGCAGGTTCAGCGCCGACTTGGCATTGCCCATCTGCATCAGCTTTTGCAGGCTGCTGATGTTGGCGTCCACCGCCAGGTGCATCACGCACTCCGCCTCGTTGCGGGAGGTGTCGATAAAGTGGCGCTTGCCGTCATGGCAGAAACCCGCCTTCCTGGCCAGCTCCGCCATGCGGTCACGGTGGATCCGCTCGGCGCGCACGGGCGTGGAGATATGAACCGTGCTGCACATGTCCTCCAGCACCTGATTGGGCAGACAGCCCAGAATTTCGCTCTGGTAGAGCTGATAGAGATGTTCCATGAACCTGCCCACCAGCTTAATGGCCTCGCGCTGTTCCTGGCTTCCCTCCGGGGCGTCATAGAAGACGGGCTTAAAGTTGGTGCGCGCTGCCGCGGGCTCCTGGCTGTCGTTGGCCAGCTCCTCCGCGCGCTTGCCGACGATCATCTCTTCCTCCTCCGCCTGCACGCCCGGATGGTCGGGATTATCCGCCTTGAACACCAGGATCGTGGGGCAGCGCACGATGTTGTTCTGCTTGTTGCTCTGCTCGTCGATCTGCCAGCCGTCGTCATCCGTCCACCTGTACAGCCGCCAGGCCATGACCGAGTTGGTGCTGCCAAAATCAATGCCCGTATGCAGCCAGTATGCATGCTCCGGCCTGGTGGGGATCGTCACATCGGAAGTCTCGTCCTCGATCACCTCGGCCACGCCGTCCGCCTTGCGCTCTTTAAAGGCCTGCCTCGCCTCCTGCTTGACCTCGCGGAACGACGTCGCCTCGCTCTCCTGCTTCATCATGTGCTTGAGTTCTTCCTCCGAGTACTGGTCAATGGACTTACCCGCCTTGAACACGCGGATCAGCAGGTTCATGAAAATAATGCTGGAATAATAGGTGATGCTGTAAGCCATTAAGCCCCACACGGCTACCGCGCCGGCTGTTCCGATCCCGGGAACGATGGACAGGACGGTGCCCGCGACAATCTGCGTCGCCACCAGTTTTGCTATGTTTGTCACAATCGCCGAGCCCAGCGACTTGATAAGCTCCTTTTTTACACTGATGCCCAGCTTTGTACAAATGCGGTAGTACATTGACCAGACAAACCCGATCTCGATGCCCATGGTGACGGCGGTGCCCACGCCGGGAAACGCGCCGGAGATCATCGCGGAAGCAGCCGTACCCGCAGAATGGGTTTTGACGATCTTCATCAGCTCGTCTGCCGTAACGGAAATGCCTTTCTCCTGCGCCTCACGGACAATTTTCTCGATGGATTCATTCAGCTTGTTCGCCATATTGCATCCTCCCGCTCTGACTTTGCCTTCATTGACAAAGATCAGCTATTTTCCTTGGCTTTCGCCTTGGCCCAGTTACGTTCCGCGTTGCGCAAGGCGATCTTGTTTCCGCTCTCCAGCGCCGAAGCCATTTGGTGCTCATAATAGTCCGAGGAATAGCCCAGCTTTTCGCCCTCGTCCATCTCCCGCTGCTCGGCCGCCTCCGGCATGGCCTCGGCCGTTTGCGCAAAGCGGTCCATCTCCTGCTGCTCCATCGTGTCCAGCTCCATCGCGCCGGCGGCGCTGACCACCTCCGTCCCCTCCTGGGGCCGGGCGATCTCGGGTGTTGCCTGCTCGTAGAAACCATTCATCGTTCAGCGCTCCTCCTTCACTGCGTTCTCAAGCCACCGCCGCATCGCCTGCGGCGCGGCGGAAAGCCATCGGTCCGTGATCTCCGCGACGCTCCCGTCGTTGAGAAAATCCGTAAACGGCCCGTCCAGAAAGGCGTCCTCCTGCCGGCGGTGCGCCTCGGTCAGCACGTCCGCCCCGGAACCCAGGCAAACGGGCGCCATGGATGCCATCGACAGGATCTCCATCGTTTCGGTGTTCCACAGGACGTAGCGCTCCGGGGAATAGACCTGCGGGCCGTCGGACTGGCACTCCAGCCGGTAGTACCAGCACTCCGCCGTATGCGCCCCGCGCCTTCCCGGCAGGGGCAGCGTCGCCTGAAACCCCAGGGGGATGTTCCGCCTGGCCGCCTCGCATCCAAGCAGGTTTTCCATCCATTCTGTGCCCTTCATGCCATCTCCGCCTTTCTGATCGTCGTGATATCGCCCCTGTAGGCCCGTTCAAATACCTCCAGCGGATACACCACGCCTTTCCCGTCCGCATGGCCGGGATCGTTGAGGATGACCATCTTCCCCTCCGCCGTATCATCCACCCGGAGCACCTGCACGCAGTGATCGGGCTGGCAGCGCTTGAAGGCGCCGGGGTATTGCAGCAGCGTGCTGTCCACGTTCGCCAGGACCTTGAGCTCGGGATCGTTGGCGATGTCCAGCTCCGCCGCGGCAACCCCATGGTGCTGCTCGACCTCCATGCCCATGTGTTCCGCGATCTTGCCCACGTCCTTGGGATAGGTGCCTTCGTTGTACCAGCCCTTTTCCCTGCCGATGTCGAGCATCTCCTGCTCCGTGTAGCCCTCGTGGGTGAGCTGATTGAGGGCCATCGTCTGGTCTGCCACCGCGCAGGACATCCGTTCGCTCTGCTGAAACCACGAATCCAGCTCCTCGGACAGCGCCTGCAGCTCCGGGTCGAACTCCGCCGCTTCCGCGTCGATCCACTCCACCTTGCCGGGAATAAACCTTCCCTCCTGGCTGAAGCCGCCCTCGGAGATGCGGATATCCTCCTGCGGCTGTTCCGCGGCGTACTGCATAAACTCGCTCATTTCCTGCGGTATGGCCTGATGCTCAGGCGCGGTTTCCGACGGGCCTTCCCGCAGGGGAAATAGCTCGCCCGTTTCTCCCCATTCAAAGCGCATCATGGTTCTCCTTCCCGCTTTCATTTTCCTTTTCCATCGGCAAAGATGTCATATCCGCCCGATTTTGGGTGCGTATCGCAAAAGATGCGGTATTCGCCCAGCCTCTGGGATTCTCCCCTGCGCTCCATGGAGGGGACCTCTCCTTCCGGCGGATAATGTACGATCCTGTAATCTCCGATTCTACTATTCTCTACAAATTTATCCATTTCCTGCTGTTCCAGCATCTCCATCTCCGGCGGCCCCATCAGCTCCGTCTCGCCGCACCGCTCGAGCTGGGCCGCGTTTTGCGCCGCCCCGGTTTCCAGCGCTGCGTTACGCCCCTCGTTTCCCTCTGGAAAAAGCATCTCTCCGCCCGTGTTCATGGCTGCATCTCCTTTGCTGTCGCTCCATCCGCGCCGCCCTTTGGCGCCTGTGGTGTGAAGCCATTGTAGCACACCCTTTTTCAGGATTTGCAGGCCGTTTCCAGGTCCGCGTCCGTCATTGGACGCTGAGCATATAGGCCGCTGTCTCCAGCGACAGAAACCGCGGATCATAGGAGATCATCGCCGCCTTGGCATCCCAGCGCAAAATCAGCGCATGGCCGTTTATAAGAAAGATCATCTGCCGCGCATCCTGCTCCTCTTCCTGTCCATAGAGCACGGCGCCGAGGGAGGACAGCAGCTCCGCGTATTCGTCAAAAGCCTCCGGCGCGACATTTTCCTCATACAGCGTCAGCGCCTCCGGAATTCCCTGGTCCTCCCCGTATGACGCATACAGCGCCGTCGTTTCCGGAAGCAGCCAGCCGCTTGGAAGCGGCGCCATCGCCGGCATCCCGGAAATGACGTTTGCGTCCGCCCGCAGTGCCTCCGGGTCGCCGACCGCATCGCCGAAGCGTCCGGCGGCGTAGGCATCCCTTCCCAGCACCTCAGAGACCTGAGCGATGACGGTCTCGTACCGCTCGAGGATTCGATCCGCCTTTCCCAAAAGCGCCTCGCGGCTGTCCTCCCACGGGGTCAGGCCTTCCGCGATGATGGGCCACCGGGACGGGATGTCGTCCCAGAAGGCGGCGGCCTCCGGCTCCCCGGCGATGGGTAGCAGCAGCACGTTCATGAGGTTGCCGTCATATTCGCCGTCCAGCGCGGCCTTCTCCCTGTCGATGGAGAGCCAGGCGGCGATCGTGTCCTTCTGGCTCAGCTGACAGGCCGCCGTATACAGCAGGCTCTTGTACATGGCCATGCTGTCCGGCTCGCTTTCCAAAACCGCCTGCATGCTCTCGATCTCGCTTTCGAGCGCGTCCACCTCAACGCCCCTGAGCATGAGCCCGGCAAGCGCCTCATCCGAAAGCGTCAGGGCGGGCGCGGCGATCATGCGCAGCACCCGCGCCGCCTCGTCACAGGCGATCCTTGCGTGAAGCAGGCTCTCATAGCTGTTTTCCTCGCAAAACGACGAGATCGCGTCAAGCGCGCCACGCTTGAGCTCATAGATCTGCTCGCGAACATCCATGAGCTGCGCAAGCTGCTCCAGCAGTCCCGTCACCTCGTTCGCTCCCTCCGCCGCCGCAGGCAGGAGCGGGACCGCCAGCATCGCCACAGCCATCCACAGACAGATCCGTTTTTTCATTCCGCTTCCCTCCCTATGGCAGGGTCATGCATGACCGCCATCTGTTCCAACTCGTTCTGCGCCCTTCGCCGACGCTCGCCGGCCTTTTCAAGCGCATAGGACAATCCCCGTGAGACGTCCACCGCGCGGGTCTCCTGCGCCGCCGGCAGCGACAAAAGCCCCGTGTCATAGCTCAGCCTTTGCGCCTCGCTCATCCCATCCACGTGAGGCAGACACACGATCTGCTCCAGCAGCCAGGCGATGTCCGCATCCGCCTCCAGCAGTTCGCAGAGCGCCTCGGAAAACCCGTCCTCATCCGCCCCCGATACCAGCGCATTGGCCCGGATATAGGTGGCGTAGGCATCCGCCCGCTCCCCCGGCAAGGCCAGCAGCATCCCGGCGCTTTCAAAATCAAAGGGCTGCCCGGACCAAGGGATCACCTCGCCGTCTCCCTCCTGCATCTGCTCGATGGCAAGCCGGGCCGAGCGGCTGATTCCGCCGCCATGCGCCGCAACCAAATCGGCACACGTCCGAGGCTCCATTTCCCCGGCCAGCATGGCAGACATGGCTTCGTATTGGAGGCCGCAGTTGATAAACTGTATCGTCGCGGCGTCCAGCGCCATGGCGCTCAAGCGCTCGTCATATGGCCTGGGCCTGAGCCAGAGCTCCCAGACAAACAGACCGCCGCAGGCCAGCAGCATCAGGGCCAGCCCGGCGGCCACGCCCACGCGCACCCGCCGCAAGCGCAACCTGCGTTCGTTTTCCGCCCAGCATCCGGCAAGGTAGTCCCGCAGGATCTGATGGAGGACGTGATAGCAGCCGTTTGCGTCGCGCACCAAAAGGCCCAGCCGCTGCCACAGGATGGTCTGGACGATCTCGCCGTGCCATGCCTCCGCGCTGTCCACCGCTTCCCCAAGCGCCTCCCGGCTGTGGCCAATCCATTGGGGAAAGGCGCCAGAAAACCGATTCCCGCGCAATAGCGCATGGCACCGCCTGACGGTCCGATGCAGCGCCAGATCATCCAGAGGATGGCCCTGCCGCTCGATTTCCCGCGCGATTGCGGGCAGCACCAGCTTCACCGCGGCCTCAACCCGGTAATCCGCCGGTCTGCCGGCCTCCCGCGCCGCCTTTTCGCACAGCGCGTCCAGATAGCCGCGCAGCAACTCCCGCTCCGACTGACACAGCACCTGGTTGCCCGTATCCTTCGCCGTTTGAACGAACAGCGACAGCATCATCGGCGTTCTCAGGAGCTTCCGCATGCCGGCGCTTTCGGGCAGAAGCAGGCCGCTGCGCGCCAGCACTTCGCTCACGTCCGTCTCCTCCAGCCGCGCCATAAACGCCCGGTACAGCGTCAGGTTTTCTGGTACGGTCCGGCTGGCGACGATCATCCGAAGCCCGGGCAGGGCCGACAGCGCTTCGATCTCCTCAAGGAGCGCCGCGTTGTCCCCAACGGTCTCATTGAGCCCGTCCAGCAGCAGAAGAAGGGTTGCGCGCCCGTTTCGTTTCTCGCCCAAAAGCGCAAGCAGGGCATGGCGCGCATCCTCTACGGTCTTTGTCCGTGCGTCGAAGCGCAGCTCCTTTAGCACCTGATTCAGGATAAAATGGTTTTCGCCCCGCTTCCATCCCGGCAGCGGAAGATACATGACCGCCGGTTGGGCGGGAGAATACCGGCTGCCTCCCTCCAGGGCGGCGCGCAGCAGCGCGGTGGACTTGCCCATCCCGCCGTCGCCCAGGAGCAGCGCCGAGGCGGCCAGGGATTCCACAAACGCCTGGGCCGGCATCGATTCCCCGTTCTCCGGCCGGATGCGTAGCGGGTAGAGCTCTGCGTCGCGCTCCACATAGGCCAGCGAGGGGTTTTGCCTCGTCAGCCGCTGGATGCTCCTTTTTCCGGCTTCCCACAGCGCTGCGTGCGTGATCCCCACCCCGTCCAGGCGGTTCTCAAGCTCCTCAACATCTCGCCGCATTTCAGCACAGGAGCGGTAGCGCCTGTCCGGCAATACGCACAGGCCCCGACGCAGGATCCTACGGACCTGCGTTTTCACCGTGGGCGGGACATCCGCCAGCAACGGGCTGTCCGCCGCGTCCGGCGGATGCCTTCGGGTCAGCTCCTCCGGCGCGGGCGGCCGCCCCATCAAAAGCGCATAAAACACGCAGGCCACCGAAAAAAGGTCGGTACATTCCGCGATGGCCTGCGCCATGTTCGTTCGGATCTCCGGAGCGGTAAACCCCTCCTTGGCGCTGAAGTAGACGTCTCCGCCGTCAAGCAACTCCTGCCGGGTGTGCACGCTGTTGTAGTCAATCAGGAGGACGCGTTCGGCTTTCCCCTCCCCCACCAGCAGCACATTGTCCAGGCTGATGTCCAGATGCAGAAAGCCCCGCTCGTGGAAGGCTTCCAGAACAGATAGCAGCTTGCTCACGCGCGTGGCAGCCGTCCCGAGCGTCTGAGGCGGTTTGCTTTGCAGCTCCCTGTCCAGGCTGCGGCCGCCCGAATAGTCCAAAAGGGTGTAAAGCGTCTGGTTCAGAGAAAACGTATTGAGGTTGCCGCCCGTTTGCTCCGGCATCTGAGAAAGCATCTGCAGATGAACATCATTTCCGCGCTCAAAGCTGCGCCGGTGCAGCTTCCAGACCGCCTCGCCCAGCCCGTCCATGCAGATTTGCTGCTTTTCGCCGCGCCAGATATGCCCTCCCGCGTCATAGGGAAACAGCTCCTTGATTAAAACGCGGTGGCGCAGGCTGGGATTCAGCGCATCCGGATAGGCGCCCTCATAAACGATGGCATTTGAGCCGCAGCCCACGCATCTTTCAATCACGCAGGCCATGCCGGGAAAGGGCAACTCCGTCCCCGGCTTCAATCCTATCCGCTGGTCCATTCAATCACCCCTGTTCTCGTCTGCATTGTAGCACACAAGCCAGCAGCGCTTTGAATCTCGTTTCCGTCAGCCCTCTGCCTGCGGCGGGAACAGCGCCTCCAGAACATGCGTAAGCCGTTCGTTGAGGCCATCCATGCCCGCGCCCTCGTCCTCTACCCGCATGCAGTACAGCACAAGCCAGTCAAAGGCATTGCGCGGGTCCAACATGCGGTAGCCGCACTCTGCCAGCATCTGATTGATTCTCATGTATGAGGAACGAAACGTCACATCCGCGTCGTCCGCCGGAGGCTCTTGCTCCCAATCCTCGTCCACCCATTCCTCCTGCGGCTCCTCGCCGCCGTCCGTAGCCAGAAAAAGCAGGATCAGCACCTTGCGCGTGACATCCATCCTTCGGTTCTTCATCCTGGACAGCACGATTTCATCCGGCCAGTCGGCAAGGATGCTGCGCCTCTTCTCCTCCAGCATCCTTCCCTCCCGGACGGAAGGCAGCTTGCGGTCCAGGTATTCCTGTACGATTTCACGGATGGTATAGCGCCTTTCGCTCTTTAGGCCATAGGACTCTGGCTTCTCCAACACCTTCAGCATCGCCGTAAACTGCCGGTAGGCGCTGTTGTGCAGGCGGCCGAGCCTTCCAGCCGCACGGCTGAGGAACTCCCGCAGCTCCTCCTCCGTGCCGCATTGCTTCATTTCCTGACGAATCAGCGGCGTAAAGCTGGCCGCTTGCGCCGTTTCATCGGCGCACGCTTCCTCCGGCATCACACGCTCAAGCAGCCCCTGCGCCTCCCGGTAGCTCATGCCACGCTCAAGCGCATACGCATAGACCAGCTCTCTTGGATCGCGCCAGTGCAGGCCCTCTTCCCCCGTCATGGTCAAAAACGCGTCCGCGTCTTCCGTGTTCAGATGAAGTACGAAGCAAAGCTCCAGCAGGTCCTCCCTCGCCGTCGGCTGATACTTTCCAGCCAGCCATCCCCGGACCTTCTTGTCAACGGACATCCTGCTTCGTCCGGCGTCATTGGCGCACAGACCGTTTACCAAAAGCTCTCTGACCTCCCTGTCGCTTGCAAACAGGCTCAAGACATCCTTGAATTTGCGTATTTCCACCTTTTCCAGCAGTTGAATCGCGGCCTCCTGCGGAGACAGGCCGTCCTTCGTCGCCGCCTCGTATGCGGCAAGGGAAACAACGGTCATGGAAGCGCTGTCTCCTGCTTTCATCCAATCACACCTTCTTCTCCCCGGCCTGCCCGATTGTCCAGCCAGCAAGCCAACTTCATTTCCATATCTGCGCATAGGCTGTCACGCATGCAATTTGTCCTGTCAGACGCGCTATCTTCCTTTTCGGCTTCGGCCGCGCTGCCACAGCCCGTACCGCCCCAATTCCCGAACGTGTATCCTATTGCTAGAGTCTATCATGATTTGCCTCAGAGAGTCAACGTCTTCCTTTTGGCTGAAACGCTGCGGAAAGATCCATCCCGGACCGTTGCATCCATACGCTGTCGAGGGGAAGGCCATGTCATTGGAAGCTATCGCCCGCTTTAGGCCAGAGCTCCTGCTATTTTCCAGCGGAGACATCGGCCCTTATCCTGCAAAAGGCCGATTAGCTTTGATTTGCGCGTTACTGCCCTTGCAGTCAATTCCGCTTCTGGCCTGTTAACCTCCAGCAGGTTATCAGGAGCAGACGGCCTCCCGCCCTACATCTTCGGATATGCCGTTTTATGGACCTGCCGCAGTTTTTTCCTCTGGAAGAAAATAAAAAGAGCTCCGATATCAAATCAATATCGGAACCCGTTTTATGGCTCCCCAGGTAGGACTCGAACCTACAACCCTTCGGTTAACAGCCGAATGCTCTGCCATTGAGCTACTGAGGAATATGAAATGCGGCAGCGACCTACTCTCCCGGGCCGTCTCCAGCCAAGTACCATCGGCGTGCTGGGGCTTAACTTCTGTGTTCGGAATGGGAACAGGTGGAACCCCCAGGCCATTGCCACCGCAAAGGGTGAACTTCTTAAAATCGGACGCTTCCCTGCGCCCCCTGACAACTGCATATGAGCTCTCCGAGATCTCTTGCCATTTCCCTTGGTCTTCGTTTGAATCGACCTTAATGAAGCTCTCGACCGATTAGTATCATCAAGCTACACACATTACTGCGCTTCCACCGATGACCTATCTACCTGGTAGTCTTCCAGGGGTCTCTCGCATTGCTGCCTGGAATCTTCTTCTCGAGGTGGGCTTCACGCTTAGATGCCTTCAGCGTTTATCCCATCCGCACTTCGCTTCCCTGCTATGCCGTTGGCACGACAACAGTTGCACCAGTGGTGCGTCCATTCCGGTCCTCTCGTACTAGGAACAGCTCCTCTCATGATTCCTACGCCCACGATGGATAGGGACCGAAC